>CAIRBY010000746.1 GCA_903876865.1 uncultured Acidobacteriia bacterium | reverse complement strand
GGTGCACAGTTTTCTGGACGGGTGGAGCATCGCCACGGTGCAACTGGCGGTGCCGCTGGGACTGCGCGTGGCGGTACCGCTGGCAGTGGCGCTGCACAAGCTCCCGGAAGGCCTGGCGTTGGGCGGAGTTTTGCGCGCCTCCGTGCGGCAGCGGAGCGCAGCGCTGGGATGGGCGGTGGTGGCGGAAGGCTCGACACTGGCGGGCGGCGGCTTGGGGCTGGTGATGGGACCCCATCTGGGCACGGTGTGGATCACGTATCCGCTGGGCGTGGCGGCAGGGTGGCTCTTCTACCTGGGGTATCACGCGGTGCATGAGGAATTGCGACGGCGCGGGGCGCAGGGTGTGATCGGGTGGGCGCTCGCGGGAGTGGCGGCAGCTGCGGTGATTCAGCGCGGCGCAGAGTGGTTTCTGCGGTAGTTGTAACCGGGCTGCAACCAACGCGCCCAAAACCTTCTCCATTCTGTCATCGAACTGAATTGCATCCCCTCCTACAATTAAGCTTCTACACTCCGAATTTATGACCAGACGAACCTTGCAGTGCTTCGCCATCGGTGTATTGATGGTGGCCTCGATGCCCAAAATGCGCGCCCAGAGCGACACGGGACGCATCTCCGGCACGATACTGGACACCACCGCCGCCGTGGTGCCTAAAGCGGAACTGACCGTGACGAACGAGCGAACGGGACAGAGCCGCAAGGTCATGGCGAATGACCAGGGACTGTACACCGTCACGCAGTTGGGCCCATCGACATATACCGTCACGGCAGTGACCACCGGCATGGCGCGCGCGGAATATCGCGGCGTGACGCTACAAGTGGGGCAGGAGCGGACGCTCAACATCACCCTGCAACCGGCCACGATGACCACGGAAGTCAACGTATCGAGCGGGGCTCTGGTGACGATCGATGTGAGTTCGGCGGCGATGGGCAGCAACGTGAGTGAGCGGGAAGTGGCGGAACTCCCGATCAATGGCCGGCAGGTTTCGCAGTTGTACCTGATGGCGCCGGGCGCGGCGAATTTCGGCTCGGGGACGTTTGACGACATCCGCTTCAACGGGCGCTCCAACGAGCAGAATGCGGTACGCATGGACGGCATCGAAGCGGGCGGCATCATCAGCAACAATCCGGGCAACTACAACGGCGAGGTGACGGGCGTATTCCGGCTGCAGGCGAGCCTGGAGAACGTGCAGGAGTTCCGCGTGGATTCGAGCAACTATCCGGCGGAATACGGCACCGGATCGGGCGGCCAGATCAGCGTGATCTCCAAGAGCGGCGGGAACGCATTCCACGGCAGCGTCTTTGAATACGTCCGCAACGATGCGTTGGATGCGCGCAATTTCTTTGACGGCGCCAGCCCTTCGATCCTGCGGCTGAATCAATTCGGCGGTTCGCTGGGCGGCCCGATCGTGAACAACAAACTCTTCTTCTTCGCGGGCTTTGAAGGGATGCGGCAACGGACCTCTTCACCGTTCGTCGAGACGACGCCGAGCGCGGCAGCCTGGGCACAAGCCGTAGCCGCGATCAAGCCGCTACAGGGCGCGTTTCCGAAGGGCCAGTTCGCTTCCGCGAATCCGTTATTCGATGTCGCGGTGGTGCAGGGTCCCGGCTCCATCAACGAGGATTCCGGCAACGTCCGGGTGGATTACCTGTTCAATGAGAAGTACAAACTGTACGCACGCTATAGCCGCGATCAGGGCTATGGGTTGATTACGCAGAACTCCAGCCTAAGCTACCTGACGGAGACGGCGGTACCCCAGAATCTGGTGGTCGCGTTCAACCAGCTGTTCTCCCCAACGGTGATCAACGAGACCAAATTCGGTTTCAACGGCGCAAAGACGCGCGTGAATGCTACGGCGCCGCAGGTGCCGGGCGTGGACCTGACGGGCGTGACGCTGAGCCTTTCCGGCACGGTGGTGTTGGGCGGCGTGGCGGGCTTGGGCGGGGCGGCCGGCATCTCTTCTCCAACGGGCCAACTGCGCCTGAGCAGCGCGCTGAACGGGCGAGGCGCTCCCTTCACGAATTACTCACTCTCCTTCATCGACAACTTAACGGTCCTGCGCGGGAGCCATAGTTTGAAGTTCGGGCTGGAGATCCGGCCGCAGCAGATGAAGACTGCATATCTTGGCGGCACGACGTACACGTTTTCGAATATCACGAACTTCCTGGCGGACCTACCGCAGCAGGTGCAATTCAACGGGGACACTTCGGCCCTGAGCCCGTTCACGGGCAAATCCGGTTTTTCGGTGATGCGGCAGGCCTTCTATATCGGTTATGCGCAGGACGAATGGAAGATCCGGCCGAATCTGACCATGAACTTCGGACTGCGGTACGACCTGTACACGCCGCTGCACGAGAACAACAACAAGGTTGCGTTCTTCGACATTCCTACCGGCAAGCTGATTCCGAACTACACCGGCGACTGGTATCAGATGTCAAAGCATAACTTCGGTCCGCGGCTCTCGCTGAACTGGTCTCCCGAGAAGTTAAAGGGCGGCACCGTCTTCCGCGCGGGAGCGGGTTACTATTATGGGCCGGGACAGGGAGAAGATCAGGTTCAGCCGGCGGTAAACGATCGCGTCAACCGCACCTTAACGAGCGGCCCGCTGCTGGCATTCCCGCTGAACCCGCAGGACGTATTCACGAACTACAACATCAACGATCCCAATCTGCAATTCCAGCCGCGCGCATATGCGCCCGGTTACAAGATCCCGGAGAAGATCCTGCAGTACTCCGCGAGTGTGCAGCATCAATTGCCTTCCAACACGGTACTGACGGTGGCATATGTAGGCAGCCAGGGACGCAATCTGTTTCTGCGCACGATCACCAACAAGATCACCGGTTTTACGATGAATCCCACGACAGGTGCCGCGACAGCCGTACGCGAGTTCACCAATCAGTACGCGGAGATCGACGTGAAGACCAGTGGCGGCACGGATCATTACAATGCGCTGCAGATGAGTCTGAACCGGCGCTTTTCGACGGGATTGACGGTGGGCAGCCAGTACGCGTGGTCGCACAGCATTGGCAATACCAATGGCTCCAACGATGCACGCACGGCCGCGAATAACTTCAGCTTCGCCGCGGATTATGGCAGCAACCAATCCGACGTCCGACAGACGTTCAATCTGAATGCGCTTTACGAACTGCCGTATGGGGACAAGAAGCGGTTTGGCTCTGGCGCCGGTCACCTGGCAAAGCAGGTACTGGGCGGCTGGCAACTGGGCGGTCTGTTTAACGCACGCTCCGGGCTGCCGGTGGAAGTGCTGATCACGCGGCCCGACATCGTTTACAGAAACAACCTGACGGGCGCGATCTCTTCCGGTCCGGTGGTCTCGAGCGGGGTGGTGCTGACGACGCCGGTCATCAATGTCCCGGGCGGCGGCAGCAGCCGCAACACGCGGCGTCCGGATCTGGTGCCGGGAGTGAACCCGTACATCGCGAACGGGGGAACGCTGTGGGTCAACCCCGCGGCATTCGCGGTGCCCCAACCCGGCACATTTGGCAACCTCGGGCGCAATGCCCTGCGCGGACCCGGCATCAGCCAGTTGGATCTGACGCTTTCGAAAACTCTGCACGTGAGTGAAAGAGCCAACTTCCAGTTGCGGGCGGAGTGCTTCAATATCCTGAACCACGCGGTCTTCGCGACGCCGGGAGGCAGCACTCCCCGGTTGGCGGACGCGACGGGAACGCTGCAACCGGGGCAAGCCTACACCACGGGATCGGCCGGCGGTAATTTCGGCGCGCTGACCTCCACCGTATCCAACCAGGTGGGCCTGGGCACCAACCGCCAGTTCGAATTGTCGCTGCGGGTGAACTTCTGAGGGCCAACTCGGGCAACGGACAGACGCGGCGATACCTGCACCTGTAATCGGATTGAAATAATCGCTCGCTAAAATAGCCGTGCCCCATGTTTGGTGATCTTTCAACCGCGTCCACCTGCTTCCTGGCCATTGCCATTGGCCTAGCTCTCACGTTTGAGTTCGTCAATGGTTTTCACGACACGGCGAATGCCGTTGCGACGGTGATCTACACCAATTCGCTGCGGCCGGGCATTGCCGTGGTGTGGTCTGGCCTGTGGAATCTGATTGGGGTTCTGACGTCGAATGGCGCGGTGGCCTTTGGGATCCTGGCGCTGCTGCCGGTGGAACTGATTCTGAACGTGGGCTCGGCGGCGGGCTTCGCGATGGTGTTTTCGCTGCTGCTCTCGGCGATCATCTGGAATCTGGGCACGTGGTCGATGGGGCTGCCGGCTTCGAGTTCGCACACGCTGATCGGTTCGTTGATGGGCGTGGGCCTGGCAAACGCGATGCGGCACGCGGGATCGCATTTCGGCGACGGCGTGAACTGGGCGAAGGCGAGGGAGGTAGGGCTCTCGCTATTGATCTCGCCGCTGATCGGGTTTTGCGCGGCGGCGCTGCTGCTGCTGGCGATGAAGGCAGTGACGCGGCACGAGGCGCTCTACCGCGAGCCGGACAAGGACAAACCGCCACCCTTCTGGATTCGGGCTACCTTGATCTTCACCTGCACAGGCGTGAGTTTCGCTCACGGATCGAATGACGGGCAGAAAGGCATGGGGCTGATTCTGCTGATCCTGGTGGGAATTCTTCCGGGACAGTATGCGCTCAACCTTGCGGCGGGGCCCGCTGCGGTGGAACGTGTGGTGGCCTCGTCTCGAGCCGCACAGGTCATTCTGGAGCGTCATGCGGGCAGCACTAAGCTACTGGAACGCGCGCCCACGGAGCTTTCGGCATACCTGAAGCCGAACGGCAAGCTGGGCAGAGACACCCTGGCTGCGCTCGCGATGGAAAACAGGTATATCGGCATGATGCTGAGTTCGGGCAGGTCGATTCAGAGCACCAATGCAGCGGAACGCGGGCATCTGCGCGGATCGATATACCTGGTCTCCGAGAGCATCGCCAAACTGACGAAGGCTGGCGAGTTCACGGATGGAAGAGAGCGGGCGGCGCTCGGCGCTTTCACGGGATCGCTGGATGGCCTGACCAAGTACATTCCGATCTGGGTGAAGTTTGCGGTGGCGCTGGCGCTGGGTTTGGGGACGATGATCGGTTGGGAACGGATCGTGGTCACGGTGGGGGAGAAGATCGGCAAGACGCACCTATCGTATGCACAGGGCGCGGCGGCGGAACTGGTGGCGGCAGTGACGATCGGGCTCGCGGACACGGTGGGGTTACCGGTGAGCACGACGCACGTGCTCTCTTCCGGGATTGCGGGGACAATGTCCGCGAACCACTCGGGGTTGCAGATGAACACGGTACGGAATCTGCTGATGGCGTGGGTGCTGACGCTGCCGGTATGCGTGTTTCTGGGGGCGATGCTGTTCTCTCTGGGCCTCAACGTGGTGCTCGGGCTGGGGCTCAGATAAGGTTCCGCCCGCCGCCATGGCCGGGGCGGGCTCGCTTCAGACACCCAGCGACGGTTTAGACTTAGTTGCAGGGTGAACTCATGAGGGGCATTCGAAGACTGCTATCGATGGGCGCATGGGTGTGCGCGAGCGGAGTCCTGTTTGGCCAGACGGCGGTACCCGGCGCAGGGTTCGCGGGTTCGGCGGCATGCAAGACCTGTCACGCGGCCGTGTACGAGCGGTGGAGCAAGACGCGGATGGCGAACGTAGTGCGCGACCCGAAGGTGCATCCGGAGGCGATTCTGCCGGACCTTTCCAAACCCGACCCGCTGGTGAAGTTCACGAAAGACGATATTGCGTTCGTCTACGGGAGCAAGTGGAAGCAGCGGTATTTCACGAAGAAGGGCGACGAGTACTATCCGCTGGGGGCGCAGTGGGACGTGACGCATCAGGTGTGGCGCGCGTACATGGTGGCGCCGAATACGGACTGGTGGGTGAAGTTCTATCCCGCGGATAATATGCAGCGCCCGACGGGTCCGCTATGCGACGGGTGCCACTCGGTCAACTACGACACTCAGAGCAAGGCCGTGACGGAGTGGAACGTGGGCTGCGAGAAGTGCCACGGTCCGGGGGCGGCGCACGCGAAGCAGCCTGCACGCGGCAACATCGTGAATCCGGCGCGGCTGGATACGGTGCATGCCACGGACGTCTGCCTGCAGTGCCACTCGCAGGGACAACCCTTGAGCAATCCGATGAACGGCAAGTATTACGACTGGCCGGTGGGGTTCCAGGTGGGGATGGAGTTGAAGGACTACTGGAAACTGGAGGAGCACAAAGGAGGGGAGCAGAGCTTCACGCACTTCGCGGACGGCACTGCGCACAAGAACCGGATGCAGGGCAACGATTTCGTGCAGAGCGCGATGTACACGCACGGAGTCAGTTGCCAGAGTTGCCACGACGTGCACGGCACGGCCAACAACGCGGACCTGATCCAGCCGGTGAACGCGATGTGCCTGACCTGCCACGCGGCGGGTTCGGCGAACGGCCCGCGAGCGAAGACGATCGGGGCGCATACGCATCACAAAGCGGGCAGCGCGGGCAACGAATGCGTGAGTTGCCACATGCCGAAGATCGAGCCCGAGATCAGCGACGTGAACATCCGCAGCCACACGTTCCGCTTCGTGATGCCGGCGGAGACGGAGAAGTTGAAGGTACCGAATGCGTGCAATGTCTGCCACACGGACAAATCCACGAAGTGGTCGAGCGACGCGTTGAAGACGTGGAGCAATATCTCGCCGTGGCGGGTGGGGAACTGAGTGGGCAGGAGCACCCGGAGCAGGCTTCTGATTGCGGTGGCGTGTGCGTGGGTGTGCATGGCCGCGGAGACGAAGCCGGTGACAGTGATCATCGAGACGGAGTTGGGGAAGATCGAGGCGGAGATCGATACCGTGCATGCTCCGGTCAGCGCCACAAATTTCCTGAAATACGTAGACGCGGGGCGCTACAACGGCGGGCAGTTTCACCGTACGGTGAAGCCGGACAATCAGCCGAACAACAAGATCAAGATTGAAGTGATTCAGGCCGAGCGCGCGCTGGGCACTCCGGGCTTCGGCGCGATCCCGCTGGAGCGCACGTCGCTGACCGGGCTCACGCATCGCGATGGCACACTTTCGATGGCGCGAGCCGGACCGGATACGGCGGACTCGGATTTCATCATCTGCATTGGCGACCAGCCCTCGCTGGATTTCGGAGGGCAGCGCAATGCGGACGGGCAGGGCTTCGCCGCCTTCGGTCGCGTCACCAGCGGGATGGATGTGGCGCGCAAGATCGAGTGGGCGCCGGAGCGGGGCCAACGGCTGACGCCGCCGGTGCGGATTCTGCGGATCTACCGGAAATAGCGGGGCTGGCGATAGAATAAGAGCCTGAGCGAAGGGGGAATCAGGGACATGGCGGAGGTCCACAGCATCGCGCAGGGCGAACATCTCTCGCAGATCGCGAGAAAGTATGGCTTCCGCAGCTACCTGACGATCTGGGATCACCCCAACAACGAAGCGCTGAAGAAACTGCGGAAGGACCCGAATATCCTGTATCCGGGCGACAGCCTGTACATTCCCGACAAAGATCCAAAGGTGGTGACGGGCGAGACAGGGATGACGCACAAGTTCGTGGTGCCGATTCCGAAGCTGGAATTGCGGATCGCGCTGCGGGACCTGAGCGACCTGCCGATCACGGGGCTGGCGTGCGACCTGGATGTGGAGGGCACGGTGTACCCGCTGACAACGGACGGCAACGGGACGATCCGGCAGGCGATTGCGGCGGACGCGGAGCGGGGCGCGGTGCGGGCGGCGGCGATGGAGGTGGATCTGGCGATCGGCATCGGGCATCTGGACCCGGTGGAAGAGGAGTCTGGGTTGCGCGCGCGGCTGAGGAATCTGGGCTACGATGCGGGACCGCTGGGGTTCGACGACGAGGGCGAGTTGCGGAGCGCGATTGAGGAGTTTCAGTGCGATCACAGCTTAAAGGTGACGGGCGTGAACGACGGCACGACCCGCGAGAAGTTGCGGGAGGTGTATGGCTGCTGACATCCACGTAGCGACCGATGGCGGAGTGGCGGCAACGCATCCGGACCGAGGAGATGGAAGTTGGCCCGTGGCTCCGGCGACTAAGGCGGAGTTGAACACGTTGCGGCCGAATCTGTTTCCGGTAGCGTGCTGGCGGATGGACGATATCCGCTTCGATTTCGACTCCTCGTTCATCCGCCCGGAAGCAGCCGAGGAGTTCGGCGAGTTGGGGGGGCTGGTGCGGGCGCATCCGAAGGCGCCAATGGCGCTGTTCGGGCACGCGGACCCGACGGGCGCGGAAGAGTACAACAAGACGCTGAGCGGCAGACGGGCGACCGCCGTTTACGGACTGCTGATCCGCAATACGGAGTTGTGGGAGTCGCTGTACCAGAATGCCTTTTACGGCGACAACTGGGCGACGAAATCTGTTGCCACGATGCTGGAGACGTTGGGGTACACGCAGCAGGGGTCGCAGGCGACGAAGGACTTTCAGAAGGCGAACGGACTGGAACAGACGGGGTCGGCGGGGCCGCAAACGCGCAAGAAGCTGTTCCAGCAATATATGGATGCGCTCGGGGGAATGCTCAAGCTCACGCCCGCCGATTTTCTGGCGCGCGGCGCAGACGCGCACGGCAAGGGCGATTATCAGGGGTGCGGCGAGGCGAACGCGATCCTGCGATTCAGCAAGGCGCAGGACCTGGAGTTTCAGAAGCCGGAGAACAAAGCGGCGCGCAATGCAAGCAATGCGCCGAACCGCAGGGTGGTGGCGTTTCTGTTTCGCCCCGGCAGCAAGGTGGACCCGGGCAAGTGGCCGTGTCCGAGCGTGCAGGCGGGTCCGGCGGCCTGCCATAAGCGGTTCTGGTCGGACTCGGCCAAACGCATGGGGGTGCAGGCGGAGCAGCGGAAGTACGAAGACTCGCGCGACACCTTTGGCTGCCGGTTTTACGACCGGATCGCGGGGGCATCGCCATGCGAAGCGCCGCTCGCGCGCGGCAAACTGCGCTGGCTGCTGGACGATTCCTTCTCCGGCTTTCTGTGCGGCATCAAGGTCAAAGCCACTTACGAATCGGGCGCGGCGGAGCAGTTGATCTCCGACGGCTCCGGCTACATCGAACTCTGGCGCGATCTCGGCGACTACGCGGATTTGGAATTTGAAACGGAGTGGCGCAAGCAGAGCCTGCGCGTGTTTGTGGTGCTGGGCGGCGTGGCGACGGCCAAGGGCGCGTGGCGGCGACTGGTGAATCTCGGCTTCGTACCGATCCCGCAGCCGGATGGCGTGCCGCCGAACGACGATGCCCTGAAGAGCGCAGTCGCGGAGTTTCAGGGCGCGCACGGAATCCCGCCGACCTGCGACTTGGATGCGGCCACGCAAGCCGCACTCGGCGACGCGCACGAAGCCACGGTGGCAAGAAAGGACGTTCCCGTGAAGCCGCTCTCCGACCCGATCGCGCCACTAGTGCCCACTCTTCCCAAGGATGAGGTTTCGTAATGGGTAAAGCAGTCACTAACCAGCTGACCTATGCGTGGGTGGAATACGGCGATCCGCGCGATGGCGCCGCCTTCACGGACGGGCTCTACAGCATGGGCTGGAAGAGCGCCCTGCGCGGATTTCCCACGCAAAAAGACAAATTTGGCGTGCGGTATGTGGATGCGTCGCACCCCATGCTCCCGATCCGTTTTCGCGGCAGCGGACTGCTGATCTGTCCTAACGAAAAGATCGACAAGCATCACTACGGAACGCCAAATCCATACCTGGATGACCCGATCTTCGAGGAATACCGCGCGTCTCACACGACGGCGCAGTTCGATCAGGCAATTCAGGAGCAGAACAAGTTCATCTCCGAATGGGTGTTCAGCCCCGGCATCAAACGCGTCTCGCCATCGGAGAGCCACCTGACCCTTGGGTCGGACGTGACGGACTTCTGCGATCTGGTGGCGATCAGCGGCCACGGCTGCGTCGGAACGGTATGGGGAGGCGGCGACGGGGCCAAACTGGCATACGCCCTGATCAAGCCGCCGGCGCCGCCATCCGATCGACTGAAATATGTGATTGTGGCCTCCTGCTACAACCTGAACGTGTCCGATATGGAGTCGTTTCTTCCGGCGCTGCGGCGCGACCCGCCGGTTCACGGGATATTCGGTTATCGCTCCTCCTATCCCGGAGACCAGATGGGTGAGGCCTTCTACCGGCGTTTCGCCGCTAATTTGAAGGCAGGGGATGGGAAGTCCAACACCATTTTGAAGGCTTGGCGGGACGCGCATGTCGGACCGCACAGTAAGATCTGGTCCGCGATTATGCACACATCGGCCGCCAAATCCGACACGATGGCAAAGTGGCTGGCAGGCAAACTCGATAAGCCCGACCACCTGGGCGAAGTCCGCGAGTACAACGAGGAACTTTACCCCGACGGCAAAGTGTACGTACCGGAGCCTCCGAAATACCGGGCCAATTTTTGCATGGGGGATACCAAGATTACGGAAATGAACAACGGCGACCCGGGGGTGGGGCTGTTTCCGGGCGATCAGGGCACGATCTGCATCGAGAGCACTACCGGAGATGCGTTCCGGCAAGACGAAGAGTTCCAGGTTCTGTTTTACTATTTCCGCCCGGATAAAGACGGCATGGACCTGAACAAGCTGATGGCCGTGGGCGACACTCCCGACGGCAAAGTGATCACGGGGAAAAACATGAATCAGGAAGACCAGTCGGCATTTGTAGACGGATTCCGGTTTTCGTTCGGAAAGCCAGGCTTGACCAAGGTGAACATCCCCTACACGGTTCTCTCCAACGCCACCGCGCTGTATCCGGTGGACGGACAGGCGAGCGGGTATTTTAACCTCAGAGTGGTTGCCAAAGAGCGGCCGGCAGACGAACATCCGCTGCCGGATTATCATTTCTACCGGCAGGGGGCGTGGCTGCGTCCAAAGAAACCATAAGCTCATGCCGATTCGTCGCTATCGGAAAGAATGGAGGATGCCAGGCCGGAACGATTGGGTGGTGGTGCGCTCCTGGGATGTGGACGCGGACGAGGAATCGCTGCGGGATCCCGCCATCCCCGCGCAGTTGCGGCGCTGGTCCACCGATATGTTTTACAGCCGCGTACTGCTCGATCTCGCCAGCACTTTATGGGGCGGCATGGAGCAGGGGCGGGCACAGCAGGATCGTTGGAACACGCTATTGCCACGCCTGGAAGACGCTTTCCGCCGCGGGACGCTGGTGCTGGTGAAGCGGCGTCCGCCGGGGAGCCCGTCGGCGGGCGGGGGCGGCGGCGCGGGAAGCGGCGCGGGCGGCGCCGATGCGGACGAAGAGAGCGAGCGCGAGCGGCGCTTGAAGGCGGCGGAAGCGAGCAGCGCGACACCGCGTAAACCAAAGACGTGGGTGGCGATCCGGCTGGTGGATCAGGACGGGCAACCGATCGCGGGCGAAGCCTACAAACTGGTGCTGCCGGACGGCACGGTGGATGAGGGGTGCCTGGATGAGACGGGCGAAGCGTTCGTCAATGGAATCGACCCGGGCGAGTGCCAGATCAGTTTCCCGAAGCTCGACGGCAAAGAGTGGAAGCCGGCGTAACCGTACAATAGAACGATGGCATGGGTGGTGCCGCTACTGCTGGCGCTGGGGATGGCAGCACAGGGCGGAGATCCCTCGCTCCGGCTGAGTGCGGCGCGAGAGATGAAACAACGGGGTGCATCCGCTGAGGCGGCGAAGGCATACGAAGCCTTGCTGCCCGGGGTGCGCGCCTCTGGCGACAGGAAATTACTGGCGGTTGTGGTGCTGGAGGCGGGGCAGGCGGCGCTGGCGGCAGGCGAGTACGGGCGGGCGCTGGAGCGGGGCGCGGAAGCGGCTCCACTATTTCACGCGCAGCAGGACCAGCGGAACGAGGCGCTGGCATGGAACCTGACCGGGTCCGCGCGGGTGTACCGGGGGGAGTATGCGGCGGCGATCGGGCAATACCAGCGCGCGCTCGAATTGGACCGGGCCGGGCACGATGCCCGGGGCGAGATCAACCGGCTGAACAACATCTCCGGCGCGTATTTTTTTCTGGGCAGATATCTGGACGCGCTGGAGGGCTACCGGACCGTCTTGCGGCGGGCGGAGGAGAATGCGGGCGAAACGTGGGGAGCCAACCGCAGGCAGATGGCGCTGACGAATCTGGCGGTGCTGTACGAGCAACTCGGGCAAAACGCCAAGGCGCTGGACTACTACCGGCAGGCGCTGGCGGGAGAATCCGCGCTGCAGCCTTCCGAGCACGGTCAATTGCTCTCCAATGCCGGAACGCTGTACCGCCGGCTGGGAGATGCGGTGAAGGCGCTGGATGCGTATCGACAGGCGCAGGCGCTGTTTGCGCGCGAGCATCTCTCGGACGGCGAAATTCACGTGCTGCAGAACGTGGGCATCGCGCTGGCGCTGGATATGCGGGACGCACGCGGAGCGGAACAGGCGTTCACGGCGGCGCTGGGGAAGGCGGAATCCACGTCGAACCGGCGCGAGATTGTGTTGGCACACCTGTTTCGCGGAGAGGCCTACCTGCGCGCCTCGCGCTGGGATGCGGCGAAGGCGGATTTCACGGCGGCGCTGGAAGGCGCGCGAGCCATCAACGGCAGTGAAGAGCAGTGGACCGCGCTGTATGGCGTGGCCCGGGTGCAGCGGCGCCAAGGCAGTTCCGAGGCGGCGCTGGCAACGTTGCGACAGGCCATCGGCGTGATTGAAACGGTGCGCACGGGGTTGGGCGCGTCCTCGTTGAAGGCGGAGTTTCTGGCCAACAAGCGCGACGTGTACGATGCCGCGATCGGGTTGAGTTTAGAGAGCCGCAAGGTGGAGGCGGGGGCGCTGTTTGCGCTGTTCGAACAGGCGCGCGCCCGCAACCTGCAGGACTCGCTGCGCGGCGGCGGGGCGGCGGTGGAACTAGGGGCGGTACAGGCACGCCTGGGCACGCGGGTGCTGGTGGAATATTGGATCGGCGATGGGAAACTGGCGCAACTGCGGCTCACGCGAGACGCGAGCAGTTCCTGGTGGAGGGCGTGGACTGCGGCGGACGAGGCTGGGGTGAGCGCGTTCTCCAGCGCGCTGCGCAAGGCCGGCGGAGCGTGGCGCGAGCAGGCGGGGCAACTTGGGAGAGAACTGCTTGGGGCCGCGCTGTGGAGTGGACGGGTTGGCGAGGTGATGATCGTTCCCGATGGCGGGTTGTACCAGGTACCGTTCGAGGCGCTGGCCGCGGCTCCGGGCGAACCGCTGCTGATCGAACAGGCGGCGGTCAGCTACCTGCCGGCGGCGGCTCTGCTGCTGCGCCCGGCACCAACGGCAGGCTACCGGCCACCCTGGCTGCGGCAGTGCGCGGGCTTCGGCGACCCGGTTCCCGCCACACAGGCGCCGCTTGCGGGGGATGAGCGCTGGGCACGGTTGCCGCAATCGGCAGCCGAGCTACAATCCATCGCGCGCGCGCTGCCGGGGAGGGTTTCGCTGTACAGGGGGGCTCAGGACTTGAAGCGATTCCTGTTCGCGGCGGAGACCGGCGGCACGCCGCTGCTGCACTTTGCGACGCATGCGGTGGCGGATACGGCCGACCCGAACCGGTCGCGAATGTTGTTTACCGCGGAACCCGGCAATCCCGGCTCGGAGTATCTGTTTCGCGCGGAAGTGCTGAGCCTGCGTCTGGAGAACACGGAACTCGTAACCCTTTCGGCTTGCGAAACCGAAGCGGGAAAACTGGTGCGAGGCGAAGGCGTGCAGAGTTTCAGCCGCTCATTTCTAGCGGCGGGGGCACACTCCACGGTGACCACGCTCTGGCGCGTGGAAGACACCGCAACGGCCGACTTCATGCGGAGTTTCTACCGGAATCTGGCCGGCGGAGAGAGCAAGGCAGAGGCGCTGCGTAAGGCCAAGCTGAGTTTCCTGCGCCAGGGCGGCGAGCGCGCTCATCCGGCATACTGGGCAGCGTTCGTGTTGAACGGCGACGGTCAACGGCCGATCGGCAAGGTCATTTCCTGGTTCTGGATCGTCTCAGCCGCGCTGGCGCTGGGCGCGTTGGCGGCTACTTCTTCCCGCTACCTGATCCGCCGCCACCGCCGGAACCGCTGACCGTGGGAGGCGGGGCAGGGGCGGGCGGACCGGCGACGATCTTCGCAGCGAGCGGCAGAACGGTCCCGGTGCTCACACGGCCAAGCATCCCCATCACCTGCACGGGTTGTGAAGCGAGCACTCGCATGTAGGCGCCTGTCGGCAGAGTGGCGCCAAAGAGTTCGGAAGCCTCGCGCGAAACGCGAGAACCGTTGGTGAGAGTGAACGCCGTAGTTCCGAGCAGCGAAGTGTCACTGGCGCGTGCTTCCACGGTGACCGCGACCGGTCCCGGCGATGGATTCTGCAGGGCAATGCCAGTGAAGTAATCGGGATTGAGTTGAGT
>CAIRBY010000745.1 GCA_903876865.1 uncultured Acidobacteriia bacterium | reverse complement strand
GGTGGCAGCGCAGCACTCTGCTTCGGGCCCTCTCGGGCACGCCTTCCCACCGCGCCGCCTTGCGCACCCGCATCGTACTATAATGAGCAACCGGATGGGTCTCTCCACCGGAGTGCTTTGGTGAAGAAGCCTCTGTTTCCTAATGTCTAAACGTTTCGCAGGTAAGCTGCCATGAAGACTCAACTGATCCTGATCGCTATGCTCGCCGGCCGCGCCGCGGCTCTCGATCTCCGCACAGCCCACGTTGCCGCCGACCCGAATCTCACCGGGATTGAAAAGAAGGCGGCGCAGATGCTCGTCGAAGAAGTGGAGCGCCGCACCGCCCTTCAGTGGACGCTCGGCGAGGGCGCCGGCCCCACTATCCGCCTCCACCACGCCACCGGATCCGGACCCGCCGAAGGCTTCCATCTGACCGTCCGCGGCAATACGGTCGATATTCAGGGCAATGACGCGCGCGGCACGCTCTTCGGTGTCGGGCGCTTCCTCCGCGCGCTTCGCTGGGATCACTTCGAAGCCTTCATCGACGACTCGCTCGATATCA
This sequence comes from uncultured Acidobacteriia bacterium, assembly GCA_903876865.1. Classification (GTDB taxonomy): domain Bacteria; phylum Acidobacteriota; class Terriglobia; order Bryobacterales; family Bryobacteraceae; genus Solibacter. The sequence goes on along the minus strand of CAIRBY010000745.1, from coordinate 22,184 downwards.
CCACCAGCCCCAAGTACAAGCTCCGCGGCCACCAGATCGGCTACCGGCCCAAGGTCAATGCCTACGACGCCTGGACGCCCCCCATGTTCGAGCAGTACCTCCGCGACATGATCGTCTTCGGCACCAACGCCGTCGAACTGATCCCCCCGCGCTCCGATGACGATGACGATAGCCCGCACTTCCACCTCTCGAAAATCGACATGATGGCCGAGATGTCGCGAATCTGCGCCGAATACGGCATCGATGTCTGGATCTGGTATCCAGCCATGGATCGCGATTATTCCGACCCCAAGACAGTGGACTTCGCCCTCAAGGAATGGACCGAAATCTATAAGAAACTGCCTCGCATCGATGCCATCTTCGTGCCGGGCGGCGATCCCGGCCACACTCAGCCGAAGTACCTCTTCGCGCTCCTCGAAAAGCAGAAAGTGGAACTGCGCAAGTTCCATCCGAAGGGCGAGATGTGGATGTCGCCGCAGAATTTCGACGCCACCTGGTTCGCCGAATACCTCGATCTCATGAAGGCCGAACCCAAGTGGCTCGATGGCGTGGTCTACGGCCCCTGGACCCGCATCACGATTCAGGAACTGCGCACGAAGATTCCGCAGCGCTACCCGATCCGCTACTATCCCGACATCACTCACACTATCCACGCCGAATTTCCCGTGCCCGAGTGGGATGTCGCCATCGCTGTGACCCAGGCCCGTGAATCCATCAACCCGCGGCCTACCGATTACCTCAAGGTCTTCCGCCACATGATGCCCTCCAGCATGGGCTTCCTCACCTATTCCGAGGGTGTCAACGACGATATGAACAAGTTTGTCTGGAGCGGTCTGGGTTGGGATCCCGATCAGGACGTCTCGCAGATCCTCCGCGAATGGGCCCGTTGGTTCATCAGCCCGAAACACGAGACCGCCCTTGCGCAAGCCGTCCTGGATCTCGAAGAGGACTGGCACGGCCCGCTTCTGCCGCGCGCCGCGGTGGATGATACGCTGCGCAAAGTGCAGGCCCTCGAACGCGCCGCCACCCCCCAAATGCTGCTCAGTTGGCGCTTCCAGCAGATCCTCTACCGCGCCTATTACGATAGCTTTGTCCGCCAGCGACTCCTCTACGAAACCGGTCTGGAGCAGCAGGCCATCGACCACCTGCGCAACGCCACCCGTACCGGTTCCGCCGTCGCCCTGGAGGAAGCCACGCGCGCGCTCGATCAGGCGCTCACTCGCCCCGCCTCCGAAGACCTGCGCAACCGCATTTTCGCCCTCGCCGAAGGCCTCTACCAGAGCATCCACGCGCAGCTCAGCGTGGATAGGTACAAAGCCATCGCCATCAGCCGCGGCGCCAACCTCGACACCATCGATTTCCCGCTCAACAACCGCGTCTGGCTCAAGGCCCAGTTCGCCAGACTGCGCACGCTAGAGAAGGAAGACGACCGCCTCAACGCCATTGACGCCATCCTGCATCGCAGCGATCCCGGCCCTGGCGGTTTCTATGACGATCTGGGCAGTACCGCGATGCAGCCGCACCTCGTCAACGAAGGTCCCGGCTATGCCAACGATCCCGGCGGCTTCCATTCCACCCGCTCCGAATACGCGGCCTTCAGCGGCGGCATCATCGGACGCACCTCCGCCGAAGCCACCAAGCCCGATGGCCCGGCCAAGTTCATCCTCAACCCCATGGCCTGGTGGACGTGGGCCGAAACCCGCTACGAAACGCCCCTCACCATGCGCTACGAACACCTCGATCCCAAGGCCTCGTACAAAGTGCGTGTGGTCTTCGTTGGGAACCCGACTGATCCCAAGATCAAACTGGTGGCGAACGAGAAGATCGAAGTCCACGGCTGGATTCAGAAGCCCGCCGTGATGGGGCCGGTCGAATTCCCCATCCCCGCGCAAGCCACCGCGAGCGGCACTCTGACGCTGCGCTGGTTCCTCGATCAGGGGCAGGGCGGTTTCAACGGCTCCATCGATATCGCGGAGGTCTTCCTGATCCGCAACTGACTTTAGGCCAAGCGCTGTTCGATTGCCTTAGCCGTATCGCGTACGGCCGTCAGAATCGCCTGCCGTTGGGCTTCGCCATGAAAGCGGAGCAGCGGCATGGAGAGGCTGACGGCGGCGATCGCGTGTCCGTTGTTCAGCAGTACCGGAGCCGCAAAACAGCGTCCGCCGGGGATACTCTCTTCCATATCCTCGGCGTATCCGCGATCCCGGATCTGTGCAAACTCTTCGCGCAGCGCAATCTCGTCCGTGATCGTGTTGGGCGTGAAGCAGTGAGTGCCGTAACTGCGCACGAGTTTCTCCGCGATCTCTGGCTCTTGAAATGCCGTGATCGCCTTGCCCAGAGAACTCGCATTCGGCGGCAGGATGCGTCCCGCCGTGTTGCCCATGCGCATCAATTGCGGGCTCTCGCAGACCGCCACGACTTCGATGTGATTATCAAATAGCGCGGCCAGGCTGGCCGTTTCGCGATACTCCATGCTCAAGCGTTCCAGTGGCTCGGCCGCAGCCTGCACCAGTTCCTGATGCTGAGAACGCTGGGGCGCGAAATACCGCCCGTCCGCCGTCTTCGCCAGGTAGTGCAGCGCCTCCAGCGTGTAGATGAGACGGAATGCCGAAGCCTTGGTCAAGCCGAGCTTGGTCGTGATTTCCGTGAACGCCACCGGCTCCGGAGTCTGCCGGACAAACTCCAGCGCCAGCATTGCCTTCTCGACTGCGCGCGAAAAGTACGGGTCTTCTTTCTTCATCCCTCTAACGCCCGGTAGTTCTGCGCTAATTGCGCCTGCTCTTCGGACGAGAAGGGGTAATACGGCGGCGCCGGTTCCGCCCTGCATAGCCCGGCCAATTCCATGGCGGCCTTCAATCCGCGAAGATAGCTGCTGCCCGGAAAGCCCACTCGATACAGTGCCGTGCTGATCCGGTTCACTTTCTTCTGTAACTCCTCTGCGCGTGCCGTGTCTCCGGCCATGAGGGCGTTGTAGAGGGAGGCGAACAGCCGCGGGTTCAGATTCGAGCCGCCGCTCACACCGCCAATCGCGCCGCGTTTCATGCACTCCACCAGAATCTCTTCCGGTCCCGTAAGAATGCTGAAACCCGGGCGGCACTTCATCAAGGCCACCGTCCGTTCCAGATATTCCAGATCGCCGGTACTATCCTTCAGCCCCACCACGCCCGGCAATTCCGATGCACGCCGCACCGTTTCAGGGTCGAACGAGTTCTTGGTCAGGAAGGGAATGTTGTAGAGAAACAGGGGTAGCGTGACCCGTGCGGCGATCTCGCTCACATACCGGAACAGGTCGTCCTGCGAATTCTGGAAATAGTACGGCGCTGCCAGCACCAGTGCATCCGCGCCCGCTTCCACCGCGGTGTCCGCCATTTGCAGTGACTCGGAAATGGCTGTATCAGAAATGCTGACGAGTACCGGAACCCGGACCTTCACGGCAGCACACGCGCGTCGCACAATCTCCTGACGCAGTTCCCGGCCAAGTGACGTTGCCTCGCCGGTCGTGCCCAACACGAAGACCCCGTGCACCCCACCCGTGATTACGTGTTCGATCAATCCGTCCAGCGCCGGTGCATCCAGCACCGGTTCCGCCTGCTGGGACGCGGCAAGTGGAGTAGCCAAAGGTGTCACGATTCCCCGTAACGGCAGTTGCATATTCACCTATTGTACTTGTAGTTTCGTAAAACCTGTATATAATTATGAAACATACATGCGTAAACTGAAACTGCCTCGTCTCGCAGTATTCGCCGCGCTCCTGGCCGCTCCCTCCTTTGCCGGAGATTTCAAACAGGCCGTGGTCATTCTCCCCGCCGCGCCCTCCACTCCACAGAAGAAGGCTGCGCAGATGCTCGTGGAAGAGATCGAGAAGCGCACGCAATTGCGCCTGAAACTCTCCGCCTCGGCGCCCACCGGTGCTCCTTTCATCTCCCTGAAGGTTGCCCCTGGCCCCAAGCCGGAGAGTTTCACCCTGACTTCCACCCCCACCAGCATCACCGTCACCGGCGCCGATGACCGCGGCGTAGTCTTCGGAACAGGCTACCTGCTGCGCCAATTCCGCATGGCGCGCCAGAAACTGGAACTCGATACGGATTTGAAGGTCTCCACCGCACCGAAATACCTCGTCCGTGGACAGCAGTTGGGCTACCGCCCCAAAACCAATGCGTATGACGCGTGGTCGGTGCCCATGTGGGAGCAGTACATCCGCGAACTTGCGATCTTCGGCAACAACACCATCGAACTGATCCCGCCCCGTTCAGACGACGATGACGACAGCCCCCATTTCCCGCTGCCGAAAATCGACATGATGGTCGAAATGTCGCGCATCGCGAGCGAGTATGGCCTCGATGTCTCCATCTGGTTTCCGGCGATGGATAAGGATTACTCGGACCCGGCGCAGGTCGAGTTCGCTTTGAAGGAATGGGCCGAAGTCTTCCGCCGCCTGCCGCGCGTCGATGCAGTCTTCGTCCCCGGCGGCGACCCCGGCCACACCCAGCCGAAGTTTATGTTCGCCCTGCTCGAAAAGCAGACCGCCAGCCTCCACAAGTTTCATCCGAAGGCGCAGATGTGGCTCTCGCCACAGGGCTTCACCAAAGAGTGGCGCGACGAATTCTGGTCGTTACTCGGGCAGAATCCTCCTTGGCTCTCCGGTCTCGTCTTCGGACCGCAGGTTTACGGCAGCCTCGAGGAGTTTCGCGCGCAGACGCCGAAGCGCTTTCCCATCCGCTTCTACCCCGACATCACCCACAGCATCCGCGCCGAATTCCCGGTGCCGGATTGGGATCTGGCCTACGCCACCACAGAGGGACGCGAAACCATCAACCCGCGGCCACTCGATGAGACCGCCATCTTCAAGCGCTATCAGCATTTCGCCGACGCGTTCGTGAGCTATTCCGAAGGCTGCAACGACGATGTCAACAAGTTCATCTGGAGCGGACTGCTCTGGAATCCCGACGCTTCCACCAAGAGCATCCTGGTCGAGTTCAGCCGCTTCTTCATCGGCGATGAAATGGCCGATAGCTTCGCCAACGGCCTCTTCGCGCTGGAGCAGAATTGGCGCGGACCGCTCGCCTCCAACCGCCAGGTCGAGGTCACCCTCGCTCAGTTCCGGGACATGGAGCGCCGCGCCACGCCGCAGCAGCGCCTCAACTGGAGATTCCAGCAAGCTCTTTATCGCGCCTACTACGATGCCTACGAGCACAGCCGCCTGCTTTCCGAGAATCGCCAGGAAGAGATGGCGATGGCCGCGCTCTCTACCGCCGGTCGCACCTGGCCGCTCACCGCCGCCGGTTCCCTGAAAGCGATGGAAGATGCCGAATTGATTCTCGATGGCGATGCCCGCACCAAGGAGGCCCTTGAGTATCGCGCCCGCGTCTTCGAATTGGCCGAAGCACTCTTTCAGAGCATTCACATGCAACTCAGCGTGGATCGCTACAAAGCGATTGCCATCGATCGCGGCGGCAATCTGGATAGTATCGATTTCTCTCTCAACAACCGCCTCTGGTTGAAGAGTCGCTTTCAGGCGATCCGCGCCATGAACGCCGAGGCCGATCGCATCGCGAAGATCGACGAGCTAGTGAATTGGACCAATCCCGGCCCTGGTGGTTTCTACGATGCGCTAGGCTTCATCAATCAGCGTCCGCACCTGGTCATGGGCGAGTCTTACCCTAACGACCCCGACTTCCTCAAGTCGCCGCTCATCGCCTTCGGCGGTGCGCCGCAGCGTGGCTGGCGTACCAGTTGGGCCGCCAATGGCGAAATCATGCAGGACCGTCCGCTGCGCATGCGATACAGCGACCTCGACCCCGCGGCACGCTACAAGATCCGCGTCTCCTACGGCGGCGATATGCGCACCACGCCGGTCCGCCTGACCGCGAATTCCGTCGAAGTCCATCCCTTCCGCGAAAAGGGCGTGACTCCGGAACCAGTCGAGTTCGAACTGCCCCAGCAGGCAACCTCCACCGGAACCCTGACGCTCGAATGGACCCGTCCCGCCGGACTCGGTGGCAACGGTCGCGGCACGCAGGTTTCCGAAGTGTGGTTAATCAAGGTAGCAAAGTAGCGAACAAGGTAGCCCATACATCATGCAACCCAAATGGAAGCATCCCGTGCGCGCCAAACTGCAGGCGGGCGAGAGCGTCCTCGGCGTGACCATCAGCACGCCGAGTATTGAAGTCGCGGCTCTGGTAGCCACGCTCGGTTTCGATTTTCTCTGGGTCGAAATGGAGCACTCTCCGGTCACCCTCGAGACCCTTCGCTCGATTGTGCTTGCCACGCGCTCTCTCCCCGCCGCCGTCTTTGCACGCGTTCCGGTGATTGAGTTGTGGACGGCCAAGCGCATGATGGATCAGGGCGTCTCCGGCGTGATCTTCCCCTTCGCCTCCACCGGCGAACGCGCCCGCACCGCCGCCGCCGCGTGCCGCTATCCTCCGCTCGGCAAGCGCGGTTCCGGCGCCGGTCTCGCCACCACCACCTGGCCCGAACCCGATAATTACTACGATTCCGCGGACGAGAACATGATGACCATGATCGTCATCGAGGAGGCGCTCGCCGTGGAGAACATCGAAGAGATCGCCGCCACTCCGGGCATCGACGTGCTGTTCATTGGCACCAGCGATCTCTCCTTCTCGCTCGGTCTGCGTGGCCGTCAGGAGGAACCGCTGCTCGATGAGGCCATCGCCAAAGTCGTGGCTGCGGCGAAGAAACACGGCAAGTTTCTCGGCCGCCCCGCATGGTCGCCGGAATTGGTGGCGCAATACCGCGAACAGGGCTTCCAGGTGTTCCAATCGCATACCGAACTGGGTCTGATCCGCCTCGGCGCCAAGGCCCTCGGACTCAAAGAAGTACCCGTTAAGGCGCTCTATTAATGGACCGCCTGCACACCAACTACCGCTGGCACGTGGTGGCGATGCTCTGGTGCATCTCCTTCTTCAACTACGCCGACCGGCAGGCCATCTTCTCCGTCTTCCCCCTCCTCGAAAAGGAACTCGGCCTCAGCATGGTCCAACTCGGCCTGCTGGGCAGCGCCTTTGCCTGGGTTTACGGTCTCAGCGGCTTCTTCGCCGGGTTCATCGTGGACCGCATCTCGCGCAAGAAGGCCATCCTCGGCGGGCTCTATGTCTGGAGCATCATCTGCATGTCCACCGCGTTCTTCCGCGGCTTCCGCGCGCTCTTCGTGCTGCGCGCCGCCGAGGGCCTCGGCGAAACCATGTACTATCCGGCATCCATGTCGATGGTCAGCGATTACCATGGCAAGACGACCCGCTCCCGCGCGATCGGCATTCACCAGACCAGCGTTTATGCCGGAACCATCGCCGGCGGCTTCTTCGCCGGCTGGATTGGCCAGCACTACGGCTGGCGCTGGAGCTTCATCGTCTTCGGCGGCATGGGCATTCTGTTGGGCTTCGTGCTCAACCGCTTTCTCCACGAGCCCAAGCGCGGCCAGAGCGATCTCTCCGAAAACGAATCGACCACCGCCTCGCTCAACTTCTCGCAATTCGGCACGTTGCTCCGGCGCACGCCCACCGCTCTCTGCCTTGTCGCCGCCTTCATGTGTTCGAACTTCGTTGCTGTCGTGCTGCTCACCTGGATGCCGAAATTCCTCTTCGAGCGCTTCCACATGGGGCTCGCCGTAGCCGGCTTCACCGCCACCTTCTTCGTGCAGGCCGCAAGCGTGCTCGGGTCCCTCTCCGGCGGCTGGCTGGCTGATGTGCTGCGCACGAAGACTCCGCGCGGTCGCATCCTCGTGCAGGCCACAGGCGTCCTCTGCGGCGCGCCCTTCGTCGCCTGGTGCGGCATGACCCGTTCCGTGACCATGCTCATCATCGCGCTCACCTGTTGGGGCTTCTGCAAGGGGATGTACGATGCCAACATCTTCGCCTCGCTCTTTGACGTGGTGCGGCCGGAAGCGAGGGGGACCGCCGCCGGCTTCATGAACTCCGTCGGCTGGCTCGGGGGCGGGGGATCGGCTCCGGTCCTGATCGGCTATATTGCCAGGGATAGCGGTCTCAGCGCTGGAATTACAGCCGCTTCCACTGTTTATCTGGCCGCAGGAGCGCTGTTGCTGATCGGCGCGATTTTCTTCGTGAAACGAGATAGCGAGCGCATGCACGCCTCGCTTGAAGTAGGGGGGCAGGTATGAAACGAATGACAATGTTGCTGCTGCTATGCATGGCGGCAACGTTCGCCGCGAGCCCGGCCGGGCAAAAACACGTCCTGGTGTACAAGGAGGCTGGCCGCTTCGGAGGGTGGCCCGCCAATCACGGCATCTGGTCGTGGGGGGATGAGATCGTAGTCGGTTTCAGCGCGGCCTACTTCAAGCAGATGCCGCTGGACCGCCATCAATACGACAACACCAGGCCCGAAGAGCCCCGTCTCGCCCGCAGCCTGGATGGCGGGCTCACCTGGAACATCGAGGCCCCGAAATCGCTGCTGCCGCCTGAACAGGGCGGCGCCACCGTGACCGAACTGAAGCAGTCGATGGACTTCAGCGATCCCAATTTCCTGATGACGGTCCGCTACCTCGATAAGGACAAAGGCGAATCGCTGCTCTTCTATTCCACAGATCGCGGCAAGACCTGGCACGGATCCTACAAGTTCCCCACGTTCGGAATGCTGGGTGTCGCCGCGCGTACGGACTATGTGATCGAAGGCAAGCATCAGGCCCTGCTTGTGCTCACCGCCTCCAAAGCCAATGGCAAAGAGGGGCGGCTCTTCTGCGCCCGCACTACCGATGGCGGCCTGCATTGGACCAAGGTTGCCGAGATTGGCGATGAACCCGAAGGCTTTCGCATCATGCCCTCTACCGTGCGCCTCCCCAACGGGGAGCTTCTCACCGCCGCTCGCACGCATGGGCCTGCCGAAACCAATTGGATCGATCTCTACCGCAGCCACGATAAGGGCGCCACCTGGAAGATGGAAGCGAAGCCCGTCGCCTCCACCGGAGCGCACAGCGGCAATCCTCCCCACATGATCCGCCTTCGCGATGGCCGCCTCTGTCTGACCTATGGCTATCGCAGCGAACCCTTCGGCATCCGTGCCCGGATCAGCCGCGACCAGGGCAAGACCTGGGGTGCTGAGCTCGTCCTGCGCTCCGATGGCGCATGGTGGGACCTGGGCTATGTGCGCTCCGTGCAGCGCGCCGATGGCAAAGTGGTCACCATCTATTACTTCAACGATCAGCCGTCTACCGAACGGTTTATCGAGGCAACCGTCTGGGATCCAGGCAAATAGTCTTGATTCGTAAATTGCTGCGAAACGGTTCGCAGCAGGATTGACACTAGGATTCTATTCGTGATAAACAAGCAAATGGATGGTTATAATGGGGTTTGTGGCAACCTTCGCCACCACGATCGAAACGTTTCGCAGTTTGGCTAAAGGAGCCATTTCATGAGGATCTCTCGCGCGGCCTTGTACGCCGTAGTTGCTCTCTTTGTTGCTCTTTGTTCCCTGCCGGTGCTTCACGCGCAGGTGAATGCCACGGCCACCTTCTCCGGAATTGTGACCGACCCATCGGGTGCGATGGTCGCCAATGCCACCGTGAAGGTGACGGAACAATCCACGGGAGTGGCCGTCACGCGCCAAACCTCCGCGGACGGACTCTACACGATCCCCCTCTTGAAACCAGGCACCTATTCGATCCAGGTGACTGCCCCCGGTTTCGCCTCGGTGACTAGAAAATCCATCACCCTGCAGATCCAGCAGGTCGATCAGGAGGATTTCAAACTCACCGTCGGCGGCACCGAACAGGCCATCACCGTTGAAGGCGCCGCTCCGCTGCTCAACACCGTGACCACGGAATTAGGCAACGTGATCAACATGGAATCCACCGAGCAGCTCCCCCTCAATGGACGCAATTTCTCGCAACTCGGCCTGCTCGTCCCCGGCACCGCGCCCGGACCCGTCGGCGGTATCCGCACCCAGGGCAACGGGAACGAGACCCAACGCGCCGGAGCGGAGATTGTCGCCAACGGCTCCCGCGGCAGCTTCAACACCTTCATGATCGATGGCCTAGACGATCGCGACCAGTCCGTCGGCACCGCCAAAGTCTTCCCCAACCTCGAAAGCATCGAGGAGTTCAAGGTGCAGATCGGCAACTATGACGCCGAGTTCGCCAGCGGCGGCGCAGTCGTCAACGTCATCACCCGCTCCGGCAGCAACGATCTGCACGGCTCGGTCTTCGAGTTCCTGCGCAACAAAGACCTCAACTCGCGCCAGTTCTTCGATGCCGCGGTGCCCCCCTTCCAGCAGAACCAGTTCGGCTTCTCCGTCGGCGGGCGCATCATCAAGAACAAGCTCTTCTTTTTCGGCGATTACCAGGGCATGCGGGTGCATGAAGCCAGCACCTCCATCCTCACCGAACCCTCCGCCGCCTTGCGCTCCGGGAACTTCAGCGCCTATCCCGCGGTGATCTACAACCCCAACAGTTACGTCGCTGCCACCAATACCCGCCAGCCGTTCCCGGGCAACATCATCCCGGCGTCGCAACTCGACCCCATCGCGCAAAACCTGCTCCAGATCTTCCCTCTGCCCAGCCTGCCTGGCAGCAGCAACAACTTCCGCGTCAACAGTCTCGCCGCCCGCAGCCAGAACCAATTCGATGTCCGCGGCGACTATGTGCTTTCCGAAAAAGACAGCCTCTTCGCCCGTGCCACTTATGGCACCGCCGACATCACCTTCCCCAATACTCCGGTACTGATCAGCGGTCAGATCAATCCTCTCGCCTTCGCGCAGGGCGCCAACACCGCCGGGTCGCTCAAGAACAACAAAGCGCCCAGCGGCCAAGACACGATCCAGGAAATCCACCAGTTCTCGCCCAACGTCACCAACCAGATCGCGCTCGGCTATACCCGTTTCGCTCTGAACGTCTCGCCTATCGATGAGACCTACAACCTCGCCACCAAGCTCGGTCTACAGGGCGCCAATACCGGTCCGAACTCCGGCGCCATGGCTTCCATCAGCATCAGCGGCGGCTCCGGCTTCAGCGCCTCCAACATGCCGGAAGTGGTCCCGCAGAATACCTGGCAGGTCAACGACACGGTTTCCTATACGCGCGGCGCGCACTCCCTGCGCTTCGGCGCAAGCGTGATCCACAACGGCTTCGGCTTCTTCCAACTCGGCGCGCCCTCCGGTTCGCTCTCCTTCACCGGCACCTACACCAATAATCCCGCCAGTTCCTCGGGCACCGGCGCCGGCTATGCCGATCTCATGTTGGGCCTTGCCGCCAGCTCCAGCAAATCGCTGCTCGGCAGCGGCGTGCCTTATCTCGTCTACACCGAATACGGCGGCTTCGTGCAGGATCAATGGCGCGTCTCCTCCAAGGTCACCGTGAATGCCGGGCTCCGCTGGGACCTCTTCACCCCCGTCTCCGAACGCTACAACCGCCTCTCGGATTTCTTCCTCAACAGCGGCACTTTCGCCCTCGCCGGCCAGAACGGTGTCTCAAGATCGATCCTCGGCTTGCAGAAGCATGACTTCAGCCCGCGTCTCGGCATCGCCTATCACATGACCGCGAACACCGTGATCCGCGCATCGTACGGTCTCTTCTACTTCAACGAGCAGGGCGTCGGCGGCTCGTCCCGCCTCTTCATCAATTACCCCTTCGCTCCCACGTTCGCCGTCACGTGCAGTTCCACCGTGCCGTGCCTCAGCACCTCGACTGGTATTCCCGCGGTCTTCTCCTCCAACAATCTGCCCACCGCGGTCTACCAGCCCACCACCAACCTCACCCCGAACGTGCAGCAGTACAACTTCACCGCGGAACGTCAGGTGACCAAGTCCATGGTCGCCCGCGTCGCTTACGTCGGCGCCCACGGCAACCATCTGAACGTGAATCTGGATGAGAACGTCGCCGTTCCCGGCGCGGGTGCCGTCCCGGTTCGCCGTCCGTATCCCGGCTTCGCTCAGGTCTCCTCCTGGGAAGCCCGCGGACCCTCTTCCTACAACGCCCTCCAGGTCTCGGTCGAGAAACGCATGAGCATGGGCCTCTCGTTCCTGGGCGCCTACACCTACGGCAAGAGCCTTGATAACGGCGCCGGCGGCAACTCCTCCACCGGTGAATCCCGCATCAACATCCAGAATCCCCTCAACTTCAAGGCCGATTACGGCCTCTCCAACTTCGATATCCGCCAGCGCTTCACTCTCAGCACCGTCTTCAAAGTGCCCGTTGGCAAAGGCCGTCACGTGCTCCCGAACGCCAACCGCGCAGTCGATGCCGTCGTCGGCGGCTGGCAACTCTCCAGCATTCTCACCCTGCAGGGCGGCATGCCGTTCTCCCTCTCGATGTCCACCGCCACCAGCAACACCGGCACCTTCCAGCGCCCCAACCGCGTCTGCGATGGCAAGCTCCCCGCCGACCAGCAGTCCATCAAGCAGTGGTACAGCCTGTCCTGCTTTGCCGCCCCGCCCATCTACACCTACGGCAACACGGCGCGCAACGCTCTCATCGGGCCGCGCTTCGAAACGTGGGACCTCGGCACCGACAAAGACTTCCGCATCACCGAACGTGTCGGCATCCAGTTCCGCGCCGAGTTCTTCAACGCCCTCAATCACCCGAACTTCGGCCTGCCCAGCGGCAGCATCGGCTCTTCCGCCGCCGGCACCATCACCACCGTGATCACCAATGCGCGCCAGATCCAATTCGGGTTACGCTTGCACTATTAGGACTTTCACGCTCCGCAATGGCTGCTCCCAATGGTGCTCTAGTCGCGCTGCTCAAGACCGTGGATACCGCCACGGTCTCTAACGCCGTCGAACTGCTGCGCGTCCGCCCGGATTCCGAAGGCTTCGCTTCGCTGCATCTGAAGTGTCTCTTCCCGGAATTCGGGCCGATGTGCGGCTACGCTGTGACCGCGCAGGTGGAGACTGTCACCGAGGGCGCTCCCAAAACAGAAGAGGCCTTTGTCGAACTCTTCGAAGCCGTGGAGCGTTCGCCGCGTCCCGCCGTCGTCGTCTTGCAGGAAATCGGTGGAGACCGTGACCGCGCCGCTCACTCCGGCGAGGTGATGGCTACCATCTTCACCCGCCTTGGCGCCATCGGCCTGGTCAGCGATTGCGGCGTGCGCGATCTCTCCGCCGTCCGCAAACTTGGCTTTCACTATTTCGCCCGCGGCGCCGTGGCCAGCCACGCCTCCTACCGCATTGTCCGTACCGGCGTTCCCGTGCAAATGACCGGTGTCACCATTCGCACCGGCGACCTGCTTCACGCCGATGAGAACGGCCTGATCACCATTCCCGAGGCGGGCCGCGACCGCCTCCCCGGCCTCATCGAAGAGATCTTTTCCAACGAACGCGCCCTGCTCGAATTCGTGCGAGGCAGCGGCTTCACCGCGGCGCAATTGAGAGGACGCTTTTTCCACTAGGGCATGACTTTCACCATGAAAGACGTGGCGCGCCTCGCCGGCGTGTCCATCGCCACCGTTTCCGCGGTCCTTACCGGGAAGAAGCCGGTCAGCAAGGAACTGCGCGCCCGCATCGAGGACGCCATGCAGGCGCTCGATTACCATCCGGATCAGGTGGCCCGCAGCCTCAAGAAGGGCTCTACCAACGTCGTCGGCATGGTGATACCCGATGTCACCAATCCCTTCTTCACCGAACTGATGCGCGGAGCCGAGGAAGAGGCGCGCCGCACCGGAATGTCCGTCATGCTCTGCAATACCGATGGCGATCCGGAGATCGAGCACCACCAGATCAATACCCTGCTCGCCCATCGCGTCGATGGGATTCTGCTCTCCTGCGCCGATTCCTTTACTCCGTGGGAGCGGCTGGAGCGCCGCAAAGTGCCCTTCGTCTTCTTCGATCGTTTGCCGGTCGGGTACAAGGGCGCGGGCGTCGCGCTCGACAATCGCGAAGCCGCCGCCGAAGCCACGCGTTTTCTCATCGGGCTGGGCCACCGCCGCATCGCCATCATTGCCGGAGCACAGAATGTTTCACCTGGCATCGCGCGCCTCGAAGGCTTCCGCGAAGCCGCGGAGGCTGCGCATCTCGCCGTCCGCACACAGTATGTCCGGATCGGTGATTTCTCCATCGAGAGCGGCTATCAGTGCGGCAGGGAACTGATCGCGCTGCCCTCGCCGCCCACTGCGATCCTCTCCTGCAATAACAAGATGACGCTTGGCCTCATGCGCGCCATGGCGGAAGAGAAAGTGCCCTGTCCGGATTCGGTCAGCGTCATCGGCTTCGATGATTTCGAGTGGAGCGCCAACTTCAGCCCGCGTCTTACCACCGTCAGCCAGCCCACCCGCGCCATGGGCCGCAAAGCGATGGAGATGCTCCTCGATCAGATCAACGCCGCTGCCGATGCCGGCTCTCCCGGCACCGTGATGTTCCCCAGCCAGTTGATCGTCCGCGACTCCACCGCCCCCCCGCGCTGACGCGCGCCTATTTGCGGGACTTCCGGTATCGCGCCAGCAGCGCCTCGCGATTGATTCTCAGATCCAACCCGGTCGGCTTTTCCGGATACGGCTTCCGACCCATCAGCCCCTTCCAAAGCAGGTGATTGAAGTCCAGTGGATCCACCCGGTCTTCTTCGTCGAAGTCCATACCCTTCGTCACCTTCGCCCAATACTTCGCGTCGTGTCTCGCCTTCGGCACCACCAGTCCCACCGGCTTGGGCGGCAGGGGCAGGGAAGTCGCATAGAGCAGCGGTGAGGGCACTGCCGTGAAGCTCCATGTGTTCGGCGTGGTGGTGAAGATGTCCGCCATCGGGTGCGCCAGCGCATCGTTCAGGTTCATCGGTTGGATGCCCAGCACTTCCTCGATCGTGCGCAGATAGTCCAGCGTATTGTATTGCGTCGAAACCAGCGCGCCCTGCTTCACCCATGCCCCCGCCACGAACGCAATGCTGCGGTGCGAATCCACATGGTCGCCGCCATCCTGCGCGTCGTCTTCAATCACGAAGATCAGCGTGTTGTTGGCATAGATACTCTTGGAGATCTTTTCGATCAGCAAGCCCACTGCGTAGTCGTTATCCGCCACCTGCCGTTCGGGGATGTTCACCCCGTCGAGCGCGGTATCGTAACTGCCGGTGTGATCGTGCATGAACCGCACCAGGCTCAGCGAGGGCAAGCCCCCGTTGGCGTAATTCAGGTTGAACTCCCGTTCCCATTCCTTGTAACGGTAGTAATCGGGAAGCGCGTTGTCGAAGCCGCGGAAGAACAGGTCCGTATACGGCGTCAGCGAAACGCTGGTCGGAAACGCGACCACCGTGCCGCTGGCGAACGCGTCGCGCGGGGTATCGAGCGGGAACACGGCTGAGCCGTAGCGCGTCATATCCAGGAAGAAGCCATAGTTGCGCACTGTGAGCCCGGCGCGGAACGCGGCGTCCCATAGGTAGCCGGTATTCACTTCGTTGTTCGGCCCGTCCGGCGCTGAGACGCTGGTCTGCCCGGGCAACAGATTCGGATCCGGCGGCGTCATCGGGTTGGCTGCAATACGCCCCGCCAGCGTCGGGATGGCCACGTTCACATTGCGGTTCACGCCCTCGGAATCCGAACTCGTGCCGCGGTATGCGTAGGCTACCGGGTACTGTCTTTCCGTCACGTCCGTCGCACGCCCGGAGGTTGTCCACAGCCAACCGTCGTAGCTCACCTCCGCCGTGTCCATGAAGTTATCCAGCGTCACAAAGTTGCGCGCCAGGTTGTGTTGGTTCGGCGTGACCAGTTCTCCGAACTCGGTTAGGTCCGGATCGCCGTTGCCCTTTTCCAGATCGCCCAGAATCTGATCGTACGTCCGGTTCTCCTTGATGATGAAGATCACGTGCTGCACGCCCTGCTTCACCGCCGCCATTACGGCCGTGTCGCTTGCGCTCTGGCTACTCGAGAACCGATTATTTACAGCCACTTGTGCCGTCAGCTTCGCGAGTTGGTCCGCCCCCGGTCGCGGGAAGCTCTGAAAACCAGCCTTCGTCAATTGCGGGTTGTACTGATTGGTATCCAGGCAGGACTTGCCGCCCACCGGCCCGTAGCCGCCGTAGCACCAACTGGAATTCGCGCCGGTCGGCGATTTCGCATTGACCGTGTACACGGTATTGCCGTCCCCGCTGAAGCTTACGGAATTCGGATACCATCCCGTCGGTATCAGTCCGATCACCTGATCGTTCTGATTCGTGCCGCTCAACGCGATTACCGCCACTGCATTCAGGTTTCCGTTGGTCACGTAGAGCTGCTTCTCGTCTGGCGTGAGCGTCACGCTGTTGAGGTTCGCTCCCGTATAGTTTGCAAGCGCTGCCGGCAGCAGCGAGGGCGGCGCGATCGTGGAGATGCTCTCCAGGATCTTATTCGTCGCCGTATCGATTACGTCCACCGTGTCCGATTGGTCTTCCGCTACATACAGCAACGTCTGCGCCGCGTTCAGCGTCATCTTGTTCGGCTGGCCCTTCACGTGAATCCGCGTGGCGATGGTTGGCCGCCCCGTGGGATTCAGCAACTCCGGCGGACCGCTCAGGTTCAGCACCACGATCTCGCGGTCGCGGATGCTGCTCACATACACCACCGCCGCCGTTCCGTTGCCCTTTACCGCCGCCCAGAATGGATATCCGCCGCCAGACACGCCCGTCAGCGCGGGGTCGTTGATTCCGGGACGCAGATCCACTTCCCTCCACTGCGTCCAGTTGCCCAGGCCTCCCCGAAAGATCGTGACCGAGTCGTTGAAATAATTCACCACCGCCAGCGTCTTACCGTCCTGTGACAGGGCGAGGCCCGCAGCGCAAGGTCTGACGCCGATTCCGAGGCCACTCGTGTGCCCCAGGCTCAACAGCATGTTCTGCTGATCCACCCAGGGAGTAGTGGCAGTCCGTGTCACCACGTGCACGTTATCGCTCGGTCCGCCCGCTACGTAGAACGCGAGGCCGGAGGGATCGAAGACGATCCCGCTATAGGTGTTCGCGATCTGCAGCACTTGTTTCTTCAGGGGCACCGTGCCGGAGATGTCATAGATAAACACGTATTCCATCGAGGCCGGCGGATACCACGTAATCGAGCCGGCCGGTGGGACCGTATTGAGATTGCTCAGGCGATTGTACCCGCTCGTCAGCACGAGCAGCGTCTTATGATCTGGACTCACCGCGGTGGAGACCGCCTGCCCCGCCAGCCAGCTCTGCCCGGCGATGATGGCCGGATTGAACGGCAGGTCAGGATCGAGCGGCATGAAGCGTGCTCCCTGCGGAGCCAGCGGAGTGATTTGCTGGCCCATGTTTGGGATGGCTTGTGCCTGCGGTTGCGCGTGGACCGGCGCGAAGGAACTGGCGAAGGCCATCAGCAGGCCGGAGATGAGTGTCTGCGAAACCGGCCGGATGCGAATATTCACGGATATGCCGCCTTTCGACGGAAGCCTCCGAGCCGCAGGGGGCCGGGGGCTCGCTTCGATATCGGACGATACCGGTGGTTTGAGACTTCCTGGTCTGAATTGTAGCGCCCCGCGGCCGTCTCTGCCGGAAACCTGCCGCGAGAAGACGTCAAGTGACTGTCACTCGAGCCTCCGCCCTCCGGCGGATCTTCAGGGCCGGTTGACGTACTTGAAGAACATCGCCTGCTTGGAGACCGGTTCCGCCCGCGCGCTCAGCGTACTCATCTGGTGCGCGTTCAGCGGCGTGAATTCCCGCGACAGCGCCACATTCTCCTCCAACTGCTGGATCGAATCGCAGCCAATGATGATCGTGCTCACCGGCAGCGAAAGCGCATAGTAAATTGCCTCGCGCATCACCAGCGGTCCCGGCGTAGTGGCGATCACCGCGCCCTCCCACGAAGTCTTCTGCTTCTCCAGCGGAGGCGGCGTCCAGTTTGAAAGCAACCGCCCGCGCCCCGGTACTTTCATTCCGATGATCCCCATCCGCTTCTCTACCGCGAGCGGCAGCAGTGTTTCCGTGAAGCTGAAATGGTGCGGGTCCGCCGCGCTTAATGCCATCAGGATGGTATCGAACGGGTAGCGGCGAATCCCCTCTGCCAGCGCGTCCGGACGGAAATGGCCGGTGATGCCCAGGTGCCGTACGATCTTCTGCTCGTGCGCCTGCCGCAGCGCTTCCATCGCGCCGCCCTTCGCAAATACCGCCTCCACATCTTCGGCCAAGCCAATGTCGTGCAGTTGCCACAAATCCAGATGGTCAGTCTGCAGCAGCTTCAGCGATTCTTCCAGCATGCGCAGCGATCCGTCCCGCGTGCGCTCCTTGGTCTTGCTCGCCAGAAACGCCTCGCCCCGTCGCCGCTTCATGACTTCGCCCACATACCGCTCGCTCCAGCGCTGCGGCCCGCCATAGATCGAGGACGTATCGATGTAGTTCACTCCCAGGTCCAGTGCCCGCTCCACAATCGGGACCGCCACTGCCTGGTTGTTCGCCCGTTCCAGCGCCGCCTGTCCGCCCAGGCTGAACACGCCCACCTGGTATCCGGTCATCCCCAGATTCCTGGTCGGCATATGCTTCGTTGGCAGGTTTCCAGCCGCCGGGGCCGGGTTTCCCGCGGGTTGCTGCGCGCCGGCGGCGTGTCCCAACAGCCCGGCCGCCGCAGTGCCCCCTACTTTCAAAAAGGCACGCCGGCCTGCATTCTGCTTTGGATCTGACTGTTCCATCTTCGTGATTCCTTATCCGCGCTTTGCCGCTTCTCTGCTACCTGTATCACATCGCCCATCACCGGGATACCGCCCCCGGGAAGTTTCCGAACTATATATCGTTTTATCGGAAGTCTTTGGAGGTGATCGGCGGTACAATCTTCCTTCGTGTGGATGGACGGCCGCTGCGCTGTAGATTCTGCACGGGGCGTACAGCCGGCCGAATTCGGGAAGAGGCTGTAGGGAAAGGAAGCGTATGCAATTTACAAGACGGGACTTTGGAAAAATCGCGCTGGTGTCTGTGCCGCTCTATGGAGCTTTTGGCGCGAAGAGAATCGATTCGAAATTTGGCGGCGTCCAGGTTGGTGCGATCACATACAGCTTCAATCGCATCGCCAGTCCGGACCCGGAAGCCATCATCAAGGCCTATGTCGAAATCGGGTTGGGCGAAGCCGAACTCATGTCCAACCACTGTGAGGCCCTGGCCGGTGCACCTGCCATGCCCACCTTCGGCCGCGGTGGTCCCGGTGGCGGACCTGGTGCCGGCCGCGCTCCCGCCGGTGGTCCTCCTCCTCCCGCGGCTGCCGGTGCTCCTCCCGCCCAACCTCCGGCTGCCCGTGGCGGACGCGCTCCTTTGACCCCCGAACAGCAGGCAGAGCGTCAGGCTGCAACGGAGAAGCTTGCAAAATGGCGTTCCTCCACCAACGCCGCTACCTGGAAGGGCGTCGCCAAGAAGTTCGAAGACGCCGGTATCGATGTCGCCCTCCTCTGCTACAACATGCAGGACAGCATGAAGGAAGAAGACATCGAGTACGGCTTCCAGATGGCCAAAGGACTCGGCGTCAAGGGCATCACCACCAGCACCACCCTCACCATGGCCAAGCGCATCGCGCCGGTTGCGGACAAACATAAACTGCTCGTCGGCTATCACGGCCACGATGCCACCAACGATCCCAACCAGACCGCCACTCTGGAAAGCTATGCCACCCTCATGGCGTACGGCAAGTACAACGGCATCAATCTCGATATCGGCCACTTCACCGCCGCCGGGTATGACGCCGTGGCCTTCATCAAAGAGCATCACGCCAAGATCACCAACTTGCACGTCAAAGATCGCAAGAAGGACCACGGCCCCAACGTCGCTGTATGGGGCACGGGCGATACGCCGATGAAGGAAGTCTTCCAACTCCTCAAGAAGGAAAAGTACCCCTTCCCGGCCAACCTCGAACTGGAGTACCCGATTCCGGAAGGTTCGGATATCGTCGCCGAGGCCAAGAAGTGCCTCGCTTATGTCAAGAGCTGTCTGGTGTAGTCCGCGGATTACAGAGACAAGGAGTTTCCAATGGCAATCACGAGGCGTTATTTCTTCTATGGCAGCCTGTTGGCCGGCGCTGTTCCGTCCATGGGATTCGGCAGTACGCCGTCACTCAAAGCCGCGGGATACAAATCCCCGAATGAAAAACTGAACTTCGGAGCGATCGGTTCCGGCGGACAGGGAGCGTCCAATATCTCCGCCGCCGCGCCCACCGAGAACATCGTGGCGCTCTGCGACGTGGATGATCGCCGCGCCGCCCAGACCTTCACCCGCTTCGACAAAGCGACCAAGTACAAAGACTTCCGCAAGATGTTGGATAAGGAAGAAAAGAACATCGATGCGGTCATTGTCGCCACGCCGGATCACATGCACGCCACCGCGGCCATGTGGTGCATGGAGCGCGGCAAGCACGTATATGTGCAAAAGCCGCTCGTGCGCACCATCTGGGAAGCGCGCCAGTTGCGCGAAGCGGCCGCCAAATATAAGGTCGCCACGCAAATGGGCAACCAGGGCTACTCCAATGAAGGCACCCGCCAGGCCGCCGAGATGATCTGGAACGGCGATATCGGCAGCGTCGCTGAAGTCCACGCCTGGAGCGATCGCCCCATGTGGCCGCAGGGCCTCACTGCCGTCCCCAAGGAAGATCCCATTCCCGCCACGCTGGATTGGGACCTCTGGCTCGGCGCTGCCGAGAAACGCCCCTACACCGGCGGCGGACAGGCCGAACCGGACCGCAACGGCGGCTTCTTCTACCAGCCCTTCAATTGGCGCGGCTTCTATGATTTCGGCTGCGGCGCCCTCGGCGATATGGCCTGCCATATCCTCGGCGCGCCCAATATGGCCTTGCACCTCTCCAAGCGCAAAATTATCGGCGTGGAGTGCGTGAAGAAGGAAGGCACCAGCCCGTTCATGTTCCCCAAGGGTTCCGTCATACGCTACGATTTTGCCGCCTACGGCGATATGCCGGCGCTCAAGATCTTCTGGTATGACGGCCTCAAGGAGACCCCCAAGATTCCCGGTGCTCCCGAAGGCGAATGGCTCGGTGATCCCCCGTCGCTCCCCGGCGCGGGCGGACGTGGCGGCGGTCGCGGTGCCGGCGCTCCCGGCGCTGCTGCCGGTGCTGCTCCAGGTGGCGCTCCCGCTGGCGCTCCGCAAGGTGCTCCCGGCGGTGCGGGCCGTGGTGCCGGAATGGGCATGGGTATGGGCCCGGCCGTTCCCGCCGGCAACGAGTTCCGTTCTCCCGGACGTGTCTTCAACGCGGCGGATTTCGCGGCCCTCAAGGCTTC
Source organism: uncultured Acidobacteriia bacterium (assembly GCA_903876865.1). Lineage (GTDB taxonomy): Bacteria > Acidobacteriota > Terriglobia > Bryobacterales > Bryobacteraceae > Solibacter. The sequence continues at coordinate 1,052 of CAIRBY010000745.1, read as the reverse complement.
CACCACCCCGCTGCGCTTCCCGCAGCCCGATGGCAGCCTCTTCATCGGCGATAAGGGCATGCTCACCACCGGTACCTACGGTGAACTGACCCGCCTGCTCCCCGTCGAGAAGATGAAGGATTACCGCATGCCGCCCCCGCTGCTTACCCGCTCGCCCGGCCACATGCGCGATTTCATACGCGCCTGCAAGGGTGGCGACCCGGCCTGCTCCAACTTCGACGTTGCCGCTCCGTTCGTCGAGTGGATGCTCCTCGGCGTGATCGCGCTACGCCACGAAGGCAAGCTCGAATACGATCCCGAAAAGATGCGGATCACCAACAACGTGGAGGCCAACAAACTCCTCAGGCCCACCTTCCGCAAGGGCTGGGAGTTCCACACCGTCAAGTCGTAGTTCCTTCAAAGAGGGGGGACCGGCCATCGTTTCTGGTGGCCTGTCCCCCTCCCGTTTCTAGCCTTCCCCCCTACCTAACCGTAATCCGCACCACGTTCGCCGCCACGCCATCCACCATCGCCGACGCCTGTGACAACGTCCTGCGCCGCACCTCACCCCTACTGAATCAGTGCCTTCCGTCTACTCGCCCGAAACGGAAACCGCTTCGTGAATTCCCCAAAATTCACGCTCAACCCCAACCCCGGCCGCTCGCTCAATTCCACCCGCCCGTTCTGCTGCACCGGGTACGTCCCCTCCGTCATTTCCTGATACACCCCATCGTCCGCCGCTTCCCACTCCTGCATCAGGAAGTTGCGGCACGCCGCCATCGCCGCCAGTGACGCCACGTGCGCAATCGGCCCGCTGCACTGGTGCGGCGCGATCTCCACCCCGTACGTCTCCGCCATCGCCGCGATCTTGCGGATCTCCGTAATCCCGCCCGCGTGCAGTACGTCCGGCTGGATCACCGCCGCCCCCCGTGCCTCCAGCAACGGACGGAACTCCGCCCGCGTGAACAGCCCCTCGCCGCTCGCCACCGCCACCGGACTCTTCACCGCTACCTCGCCCAGCCCCGCCGGATTCTCCCGCAGCGTCGGCTCCTCGATCCACAGCGGACGGTACT
>CAIRBY010000744.1 GCA_903876865.1 uncultured Acidobacteriia bacterium | reverse complement strand
GAATTTTCGCTCCGCTGGCCGCGGCGATGGGCAAGAACAACGATGCCGAATCGCAATACTTCGCCTTCCTGCGCCTGGCTGCGCTGGGCTTCGTCAAGGACCTCAGCCCGATCATGGCGGTGGAGTTGGCGCGGCGTTCGATTCCGAGCGGGGTGCGCCCGACCTTTCAAGAGATGGAGGCCACCTGCCGTGGCGGTGGCGCTTCCGCGTCTAAGGCGGCCTAGCCATGTCGCCGAAACCGGAACTTGCTCCCCCCCCGCCGCCTCCGCCGCGGCCGATCTTCATCGTCAAAAAGAAGGTAGCCGGGCATGGCGGCCATCACGGAGGAGCCTGGAAGGTCGCGTACGCGGATTTCGTGACCGCAATGATGGCGCTGTTCATCGTGCTCTGGCTGATGAGCGCGGATGAGGACGTGAAGAAAGAAATCGCTTCGTTCTTCAATAACCCGAGCGGGGTCGGGAACCAGACCGGGACCAACGTGGCAGGTGCGGGGACGGCCATCGAGATCCCCAAGGAGGACATGGCCAAACTGCGCGAGAAGATCGAGCAGGCGCTCAAGACCGTGCCCAACTTCCGCAACCTCAAGGAGAATGTCGAGATCACGATTACGACGGACGGGCTGCGCATTGAGTTGTTGGAAACGCAGGCCGGAATGTTTTTCGAATCCGGCCGCCCGCTGCCCTCGCAGAACGGCGCGGAGTTATTGGCGCGCCTCGCCGAGGAGCTGGGCAAACTCCCCAACCATCTGTTGATCGAAGGCCATACCGATGCCCAGCCCTGGGCCGGCGACGGCTACTATTCCAACTGGGAGCTTTCCGCGGACCGTGCCAACTCGGCGCGGCGGCTGATGGAGCAACACGGCGTGCGCAAAGAGCAGGTCGGGCAGGTCCGCGGCTTCGCCGACCGCCAACTCCGCCATCCGGAAGATCCGCTCCACGCCTCCAATCGGCGCATTTCGGTGATCATCCAATACCTGATGCCTCCGAATGTCGAGCCGAAGAAGGAGGACGGGAAAAAGCCCGCAGGTGAAGCCAAGGAAGCGAAGCCGAAGTAGGACAGGCCTCCCGGCCTGTCCCTGCTTCGATGTAGCCAAGCGACAGGCCGGGAGGCCTGTCTTACAACACAATACAGGCCGGGAGGCCTGTCTTACAACACAAGACAGGCCGGGAGGCCTGTCCTACATGTACTCGGGGATCTGAATGCCGAGAATGGCTCCGGTCCGTTCCAGTTGGCGGCGGAAGAAATCCGTCATCCACAACAGGAACACCTTCTTCTCGCGATTCTCTTCCGTGATCATCGGGTACTTGGCGTAGAAGTTGCTGAAGGTCTGCGCGACCTGGAATGCGTACTTCGCCACGTGCGCCGGTTCGCCGGAACTGACCGCGCCCGCTACGATCGCATCCACCTTCGAAGCGGCCAGCAGCATCTGCCAGAAGTCTTCGGACTCAAGTTGGCGCTTCATCGCTTCGGCATCCAGTTCGGTAGCGAAATCGGGAATCTGCTCGCCGCGTTCCGCCAGTTTGCGCAGGATGTTGCGCGCGCGCACCGCCGAATATTGCACGTAGGGCCCGGTCTCTCCCTCGAAGCTCAAAGCCTCCTGCAAGTCGAACGCGATTACGGTGTTGCGCGTAAACTTCAGCAGGAAGTAGCGCAGCGCCGCGATCGCAATCTGCTCCGCCACTTTCTGATTCTTCTCCGGGGGATCGTCGGCATGGCGCGACGTGACCTCTTCCAGCGCCTTCGCGATCAGGCTGTCCATCAGGTCGTCCGCCTTCACGCCCTGACCCTTGCGCCCGGAGACTTCCACGTACGGCTTCTTGCGATCCTCTTCCGGAATCGGAATGCCGAGGTCCGCGCAGCAGCGCGGCGAGAGCGCCACCATCTCATAGTTGAAATGGACGGATTGCGTGGCCTGCTCGTCGTAACCCAGTGCGCGCAGTCCCGCCACCACAACCTCTTGCAGGTAGGCTTGGCGCGCATCGATCACATTGAAGACGCGGGTGGCGTGCCCGAACTCGTGGGCGGCGGTGGTAGGTTGATCCGGGGTAGGTTGATTCGGAGTAGGTTGGTTCGGAGTAGGTTGGTCCGTGGTGACCCACAGCACGCGCCCGTCCGCGTAGGTATGCATCGGCTCGTAGTAGAAGTCTTTGCCCAGCAGGCCGAACTTCCAAAGCTGGTAGGCGATGTCCTTGCCGACATAGGTCACGGTGCCGTTAGAGCGCACGATCACCTTGCCCTCTTCCGAGAGGCCGGGCATTACCCAGCAGCCCAGGTTCTTGCCTTCGGTCTCCAGGTAAATGGCCTTGCGCTCCTTCAGCAGTTCGAAGGCGTAGGCCCAGAATTTGAGGTGCAGGATTTCGCTTTCGCGCGGCAGTACGTCGTACTCCACGTCGAGGCGGAGCATCGTTTTCAGGTGCGCCTTCACGATGGCGTCCGCCACCAGGTGTGCCAGTTCCGCCACATCGCCTTCGCCGGCTTCGATGGCGTGCAGCGTGGCGCTGCGCCAGGCCAGCGATTCGGCGTGGTCCTTGTAGTAGCTCGAGGTCCGCGCGTAGAGATCCCAGCAGTAGTAATCGAAGCGCACGGCCGGGTCGGCGAGCAGCGCCTTCACTTCCGAGATGCCTTTGTGCTCGAGGTAGTGGAAGCCTACCACCACGTCCGCCACCTGCACGCCGGTGTTGTCGATGTAGTTCTGCACCTCGACGCGCTGCCCGCCGGCGCGCAGCATGCGCACGAAGGTGTCCCCGAGCGTGGCGTTGCGCAAGTGCCCGATGTGGGCAGCCTTGTTCGGATTGATGTTGGTGTGTTCGACGATGACCTTGCCGCTGGTATCGGCCGAGGCCGCGGTCTCGCCGCGCAGCAGGGCCGCGCCATAGGCGCCGCGGTCGAGGCGGATGTTGATGTAGCCATTGCCGGCTACTTCCAGGGAAGCGACGCCGGGGATGGGTCCGATCTCTTCCGCCAGTTCGGCGGCGATCTTCTTCGGCGCCTGGCGCAGTTGTTTCGCCAGTTGGAAGGCGGCGGGCACCGCCATCTCGCCGAACTCGCTCTGGCGCGGCTGCTCGATCGTCACCGGCAAATCAATGCCGTAACGGATCTGGATGTGCGCACGGAAGGCGCTCGAAACCTGCTTTTCAATGGAGTGGAACACGGGAAGCTTTATTATAACGTGCCGGTTCCGGCCGTGCCGCGCGCGCTGAGCGGCTTCTCTTGAGCGCGAGGCCGGGTGCGATCTCTCCGATCACGGGGGCGAAGTGGCAGCCGGGGGCGATGAAGACGGGCGGAGATTCGGCATGCGGGCCCTCCTCGCGAGGGCCGCGCCGCGCGCGAATCGGCGTGCCGCGCGCGGAGGCCATCCCCCGGGAGCGGGACGGGTCATGATCTCACGGAGCGCGGGTGCGAGTTTGATGGCGTGGCCGCTGGCAGCCAGCGGCGAACGGGGCACGCGGGAACCCGGCAGAGCATCGTGGCGAGGGTCGCGCCGTGCGCGAATCGGCGTGCCGCGCTCAGAGGCTGGTGTCGGCGAGGCGGCGCAGGCGGAAGAGATCCAGGTCCCACCGGGCGCAGCCGCCCTCGAGCGCGAGATCGGCCATGATCTCTCCGATCACGGGTGCGAATTTGAAGCCGTGTCCGCTGAAGCCGGCGGCGAGGGAGACGCGCGGAGACTCGGGATGCAGGTCCAGCACGAAGTGTTCGTCGGGTGAGTTGGTGAACAGGCAGGTCTTCATGGCGAGCGTGGCGCCATCCGCGGCGGGGAAGTAGCGGCGTACGCCTTCGCGCAGTACGGCTTCGTCTTCGGGGTGGACCTCGCGATCCATCGAATCCGGGTTCACGATCTGGTGGAGGTGGTGATATTTGCCCAGCTTGAAGCCGGGGACGCCATGCACGGGGAAGCCGTAAAACCGGCCCTCCGGCGCCTCCATGTTGAAGATGGGGAAGCTGGCCGGGGTAAAGAGCGCGGGCTCCAGCGGCTCCGTCCAGATCAACACCTGCCGCTCCGGGACCGCGAGCCGCTGCAAGCGCGGCACGCACTGCGACGCCCACGGGCCGGCGGTGATCACCAGGCGATCGGCCTGATAGGTGCCGCGACCCGTGCGCACTTCGACGCCATGCGGTCCGGCGGACCACGTCAGCACCTTCTCTTCGGCGTGGATCTCGGCTCCGTGTTCGCGCGCCAGGGCCACGTGTGAGACGATCGCGCGTTCGGGCAGCACGTAGCCGCCCTGTGCCTGGTAGACGGCCACCAGTTCCGGGGGCAACCGGTACCCGGGATGGCGCCGCGCGACGGTCTCCGCGTCCAGCAGTTCGAAGGGCAGATCGTGCTCGCGGCAGGAGCGCAGGCTGCCTTGAATCATCTCGCTTGCCGGCGCGCCGATATCGAAGCCGCCGGTGATCCAGAGCAACTGCTCGCGCACCTCGGCTTCCAGTTCGCGCCACAATTCGTAGGCTCGCCGGAGCAGCGGGACATAGCAGGGATGCTCGGCGTAGGCGAGGCGGATGATGCGGGTGACGCCGTGCGACGAGCCCATTTCATGCGGGATGCCGAACTGTTCGATGCCGAGCACCTTGCAGCCGCGGCGCGCCAGGTGATAGGCGGTCGCCGAGCCCATGCCGCCGATGCCGAGGACGATTGCGTTGTAGCGCATAGGCGGCGCTGCCTACTCGATGACGATGCGGCGCGAGATCAGATCATTGCGGATTTCGATCTTCTGCGTGGTCTCGTGCCCGTCTTTGCTGACGGTGATGTTGTAAGTGCCCGGGGCGAGCGTGAGCGAGGCAGGGGTCACCAGACCGCTGGACTTGCCGTTGACGGAGACCGCTGCGCCGGTGGGTACGCTGGTGAGCATCAGCGTGCCGCGCACGGCTTTCAGAACCACGGGAGCGAGTTCGAGGCTGCTGGTGCCGACGTTGAATTCGTGGCGCTCCAACTGGTAGCCGGAGAGCGCGAAGGCGACGGTGTGCTTGCCGGCGGTCGCCCGGAGCGTGCAGGGGGTGGCGCAGGATGCCGAAGGGTTGCCATCGAGCGTTGCGGTGGCGCCGCCCGGGCTGCTGAGGATGCTGACCTCCTGTTGTGCCGGCATGCGCTCGGGCGCAGCCGGCCGCTTGGCGGGAGGTTTGCCGTCGGCTTTCGCGGGCGGCTTGGCGTCGGGCTTGACCTCCGGCTTGGCTTCCGGCTTGGCTTCCGGCTTTACTTCGGGCGTGACGGGAGCCGGCTTGGTTTCCACGGGCGTCTCGGCCGGCCCGATGGGGCTGGGCTTGGCGTCCGCCGGGCCTGGGGCCGTGGCAGGCGTAGTGGCCGGTGGCTGGTCCGGGGTCGGATTCGCTGACGGTGCCGGAGGAGCGGCGGGTGGTTCCGCCTTCGCGGTCTGTGCGGGTGCGGAATTGGGTGCGCCCACTTTGAGCTCCTGCATGATCCACGGGGCTGCCTGCCAGCCGATCAGCGCGAGCAGGCCGGCGGCTACCAGAATCGCAAGCAGGAAGGAGAGGAAGTGGCTCTTCTTGCCGCTGCCGGCGGTGGCGGTCGCGGTGGCTTCGGTGCGGCGCGCGGGGCGGCGCGGAGGCGGCAGGGCGGAGGAGGCCGCGGCGGAAGAAGGGGCGGGAGCGAGTGGCGAGGCG
>CAIRBY010000743.1 GCA_903876865.1 uncultured Acidobacteriia bacterium | reverse complement strand
CTCGACGCCCTTCTTCACCGCCAGCGCTTCCAGCTTTTCCTTGGCCGTGGCGATGGTGTCCTTCTTTGACAGGCCTTTGGCTTTGCTCTTGTTGAGCGAATGCGTCAGCGCCACCCGCAGGTTCGACACCAAGCTGCGACTACCAGGACGGAGCGGCTTGCGGGAACGCTTCTTGCTATCGGCGAGGCCGAGCGTCGAAGCGAAGCCGCCTTCCCACTCTCGGAAGGCCGACCACAGTGTCGTGGCTTCGTCCTTCAACGTTTGTACGTGCGCCTCGGTGGTGTGGATCTCGGCCTGGATTTGGCTCATGCGGCTGAGCAACTCTTGGGGGTTCGTAGGTTCCATTCAATCTCCTTGGACACACACATGCCGTGGATTGAAGAGAAAAGCAAGTCAGCGTAGCCTCTGGTTGTCGTCCAGCCACCGTTTTCTACGATGTCGGCGTGAGACCGGGACGCAGTGACAAAACGATATCACTAGCGGAACAGCCTATTGTGGGACGACCGAAAAACCAGGGATCGTTGACTTCACCCCGAAATGAACCGTATAGTCGGGGCGGCGCAGACTGGTAGCGCACATGCCGTTGCGCTTGCCCCTGAGCTTGGAAAACCGATAACCCTTTTGTGTTCAATATGGTCGGGGCGGGGCGATTCGAACGCCCGACCCCCTGCGCCCAAGGCAGGTGCGCTACCAGGCTGCGCTACGCCCCGACATGCATTCATGGTACACCACTTCCCGCGAACAACGCTCCCAGTGGGCGCGCCAACGCGGTAACGCGGTTACCGGCGCACACCGATCGGGCGGATGCGGAGGTCGCGGAACTCGATCCACGCACCGGCCGAGTGGAACTGCAGGCCGATGCGTCCCTGCGCGGGAAGGCCTTCCGGCAAGCGCTCGGTTTCCGCCACCGTGACCCCATCCAACCGGACCGTGCAGCGCGTCCCTTCCACCGTGATCTGCATCAGGAACCAGCGCTCCTCATACTCCGCGGTGATGTGGGAGCGCGCCACGTTGTAGATGCTGCCGGTGGGGTAGACCGAATCGAGCGGGCTGTAGATCTGGACCTCGAAACCTCGGCTGGCTTTGAGATCGGCCGAGCCGCGCAGGAAGACGCCGCTGTTGACGCGATGGTGGGGATTGACGAGCAGGGTGAGTTCGAAATCGCGGAACTCACCGGGCGCGTAGTAGACTCCGTCGCCGCTCCACGCCTTGAGCACTCCGTCGTGGAGCTGCCATTCACCAGTGCCTCGCAACTCCCAACCCGCGAGCGTAGCGCCGAGCGGTTCGGCGAATTTCGTGCCGCCGCCCAGATCGTCCACGCGGATGTTGCGCAGCCAGTACTTGTAGCCCAGGTCGGGGAAGCCGATGAAGCCGCGCTTCAGCCGCTGGCGCAGTTCGGTATCGGCGGAGAGTTGCAGGTCCTGCACCACCGTGCCATCGATCGAGGCCGTCAAGCGCTCGCCTTCGAGCGCCAGATCCACAGTGTGCCACACGTCGAAAGTGGGCGGCAGCGCCTGCGCCGGCGCGCGCACGCCCGGTATGGCGCCGGTGGAATGGAGCGCGGCATTGCTGTGATAATCGTGCGCAAGATAGAGCGCAAGCCCGGCTTGCATGGGCCGGCCAAGGCGCGGCGCGCGCAGCACCACGGCGGCTTCGCCCCACTGCGCCAGCCGGTACTCGAAATGGAGGCGGAAGTTCTCGTATTCCGCGGCGGTGTGCAGCCAGTTGGGCTGGTTCCCCGCCCCGGTGACGGCGATCTGGCCCTTCTCGACTTCGAAAGCAGGGTTGGGCCCTTCGGCCACCCAGCCTCGCAGGGTCGCGCCATCGAAGATCGGCTGCGCGGCGGCATGGGCCAGAAGGGGCGCGAGCAGGAGCAGGATCCAACGCATCACGGCGAGTCTAGCATGCGCCCCTCACCGTAGGGCAGGCGGTTTCGCCTGCCAACGGTTCCGCCCATCCGACGCGCCCCGGGGCGTTGGCAGGCGAAACCGCCTGCCCTACGATCGTCTGCAAGAGAGCGATGGACAGGTCCCGCCATTCCCTTGCAGCATCAACTGTCTCCGCCGATCAACAGGCCGACGATCAACAGGCCGACGATCAACAGGCCGACGATCAACAGGCCGACGAGGGCGTAGGCCGCGGTCAACCATATCCCCGGCCGCGGTTCAGGGGGACCGCCCCACGAAAGGCCGCGACGCCTCTGGAGTGGCTTAGTTAAGTGGCGTTGGCAGGCGAAACCGCCTGCCCTACGATCTTCTGCAAGGGAGCGATGGACAGGTGACGCGGGCAGCGGGGCGGCAAGAACAACAGGCGAGAGTCACGGCGCCCTGGCGCGGGCGAGCCACGAAGAATGGCTACTCTTCGCGGTGGCGCAGGGTGGGCGCTTCCGGCTGGGCCTTCTTGCGCGTATCCATCTCCAGCAGGCGCAACCGCATCGCCGTGTAATCGGAGGTGTTGACCACATACTCGCCGCGCGCGGGCAGGATGCGCGCAATCTCCTGCTCGGTTTTCTGAATCCGCGCCGCGTCCATGGGATGGGTGGAGAAGATGCGGGCGACCGTGCCGGGATTCTTGCGCGCGAGCGATTCCAGCTTTTCGAAGATGCTGATGGCGCCGTTGGGATCGTAGCCGGCGGAGTAGAGGTACTGCACGCCCAGATAATCGGCCTCGGATTCGTCCTGGCGGGCGAAGTGAAGGAAGGCGGTGCGGTTGGCGGAGGGGGAACCGGGGGGCGCGTTTTGACGCATTTGACGGAATGGATAGCCAAGGTAACGATGTAGCCAAGGCAAAGGAGTATTGGCATGACTGTAGAAGTCGCACCAAGGGTCAAGGCCATGGAGTCCGCCGTTGATTACGAAGAGATTCTTCTTCGCGAACTGGCGGTTCCTGAATTCGCGGCGGAATACCTGAGTGCTGCCTTGCAAGAGGCAGAGCCGGAGGCCTTTCTCCTCGCCTTGCGCCGTGTGGTACAGGCCAACGGTGGAGTGTCTTGAAACGGCCCGCACCGTCATGTCATTCGCTCATTCAAGGCTTTTTGGGCGTACCATCTGCTGTCGCAGGGCCAGACGTGTCTCATGCTCCGCCTGGGGATAATGTTGTCGTTCGATATTGCGGCCCGCCCTGGCGGCTTTTTCAAGAATATGGTGGGCCGATTCGATCAGACCG
>CAIRBY010000742.1 GCA_903876865.1 uncultured Acidobacteriia bacterium | reverse complement strand
CCGGAGTCCGGCATCCTCGCGGTCGGCCGGATGCGGGACATGCCCGTCGTAAGGGATCGCAGCGTGGTAGTGCGACCGTGTTCGGACCTCACGCTCACCCTCGATCACCGGGTGGCGGACGGCAAGCTGGGATCCGATTTTCTGGCGCGACTGGCAACTATCCTCGAACAACAGGAATGGCTGATCTAAATGCCCATGGCAAGCGCCGTGACGGGTGCACCTTCCACCTCCTCCGCCCCTGACGATATGGAGAAATAACTATGACTGAGATCGATCCGATCACCCTCTCCACCATCTGGCATTCGTTTCAGACGCTGGTGCGGGAAATGCGCCACATGGTGACTCGCACTTCGCAGAGCTACCTGATGTCGCAGTTGAAGGACGTGTCGGTGGGTCTCTGGCTCGCTGACGGGTCCACCGTCGCGATGCCACAGGGTCTGCTGTGCCAGTTCATGGGCACCAAGTACGCGATCCAGGCCGTGAGAGAACAGTTCGGAGACGACCTGCACCCCGGCGACGTGATTCTGACCAACGATCCCTACAAGGGCATGACCGTGCATCTGCCCGACTGGGGCTTCATCCGGCCGATCTTTTTCGAGGGCGAGCTGCTGTTCTTCACGCTGGTGCGCGGTCACCAGATGGACACGGGCGGGTCGTTTCCCGGCGGTTATTTCCCCAACTCCGTCGACATTCACGCCGAGGGACTGTGCATCCCGCCGACCAAGGTGTTCGTGAACGACCAGGAACGCACCGACGTCATGCGCCTGATCTGGAACAACGTACGCTGGCCCGAGGCGGTTCGGGTGGATAACTACGCCATGGTGGCCACCACGCGATTCGCGGAAAAGCGCGTGCACGAAGTGCTCAAGCGCTACGGCAAGGAAACCGTGATGCGCTGCATCCGCGAAATGCTCGAGCGCACCGAGCGCGCGGTGCGCTCGGAAATCGCCGCCATCCCCGACGGCACCTACTTCGGCGAGGCCGCCACCGACGACGACGGCACCGTGCTCGATGAGCCGGTCTGGGTGCGGGTTGAAATCACCGTCGCGGGCGATTCGATCACCGTCGACTTTTCCGGCAGCGATGCCCAGCGCAAGGGGTTTGTCAATTGCCCGTTTGCGGCCTCCTACGCGATCGCCGTAGGCTCGATGATGCTGCTGTTCGATCCCGCGCTGGCCGACTACCACAACGAGGGATCGCTCAAGCCCATTACCGTGATCACCCCGCCCGGCAGCGTGGTTCACCCGCTCTACCCGGCTACGGTGGGAGCGGCTCCAGTCAACGTCGGCCACCAGATCGCAACCGCGGTGCATGCTGCGCTGTCCAAGGCGCGGCCCAACCGCGCGATGGCCGCCTGGGGAAAGCGCCGAGGCGATTACGTCTCCGCCGTGGATCCGCGTAACGGCCAGCCGTACGTCCGCACCACGTTCGACTATGACGGCTCTGCCGGCGCCGTGACTGGACACGACGGCCCCACCGGGCCGCTGTCAATCGGGTCGCTCGCCACGGTGATGCGCAGCAACGCCGAGGAAATGGAAATCCGCTTCCCCTGGCGACTGCTGAAGTGGGAAGCTGCGACAGATCTGATGGGCGCCGGCCGCTGGCGCGGCGGCGGCGGCATCGATTGGCGTGCGCGCAACGAGGGCTCCGACGGCCGCATGGCCACCGGCAGTTCCGACGGCGACATGACCCCCGGCGAGGGAATTCAAGGCGGCTGCCCATCGCCGTTCTCGCGCACCTTCATGGTAAGGGACGGCAAGCCGATCCGGGTCAAACCCCACCGCATGGTCGAGATCAAGAAGGGCGACGTCGTGGTCAAGATCAGCGGCGGCGGCGGCGGCGTGGGCTTGCCCACCGATCGCCCTGCCGAACTGGTTGCGCTGGACGTGAAAAACCAGATGGTGTCGATTCACGCAGCGCGCGAGATTTATGGCGTCGCGGTCGATCCGGTCAGCTTCGCTGTGGACCAAACCGAAACGCAACGCCTGCGCTCTCTGCCGCAGAGCCGTTGGGACGTGACCATCGACGAGGAGAAGCTCACCGTCGGGATCGTGCCCGCCCCGGCCGCGTAGCGACGATTCTGGATTTTCGAAACAGCGTAGACGAAACGTCTACACACTGGAGAACATTTCATGAAGCAGCTGACCATCGACGTAGGCGGGACCTTCACCGACTGCCTGGTGCTCGAGGAATCGGGGCAATTGCAACGCTTCAAGGCCTCGACCACGCCGGATGACCCGACCGAGGGATTCTTCGCCGCAGTCGGCAAGGCCGCCGCGCACTACGGGCAATCCATGGCGACGTTCCTCGGGGATCTGGAGCAGATTGTCCACGGCACCACGCTCGGCACCAACATTCTGATCACCGATCGCGGCGCCAAGGTCGGCATGATCACGACCAAGGGCTTTCGCGATTCCATCGAGATGCGCCGGGGCATCAAGAATCTCCACGGGTCGATGTTCGATGTCTTCATCGAGCCCTACAAGCCGCTGATTCCGCGTTATCTGCGCCTCGGCGTAGAGGAGCGCACCCTGTACGACGGCAGCATAGCCACGCCGCTGAACGAGGACGAGCTGCGTACCGCCGCACGCGCTTTGCTCGATGACGACTGCACCGCCATCGCCATCTGCTTCCTGCACTCCTACGCCAACGGCGAGAACGAGTTGCAGGCCAAGCGCATCGTGCAGGACATGGCCCCGCAGGT
>CAIRBY010000741.1 GCA_903876865.1 uncultured Acidobacteriia bacterium | reverse complement strand
GCACTGGGGCGCGCTCGCGAAATCCAACTACAGCGGCTTGCGCTATCGTGAACCGGTCTACCGCACGCTGCGCGAATTGGCCATGAGCTATTTCGAGCACTACTACAACCTCAAGGGTGAAAAGACGCTGCGCAATTATTCGCGCCCCGTGAACCTGCGGCGCTTCGACGGCATCGGCTGGATGACGAGCGAGGAAGAGTTGTGGAGCATCCCGGAATACCTGGTGACGATCTCCCACACGCCGCTATTGGATGCGAAGCTGGTGCCGAAACTGGGGAGGGTGGACGAACGCCTGTTCGCCGCCGGGTTGGTGGGCAGCAGCGGTTAGTGGTCGGTAGCGGCCACTAGGCCGCGGACTGGGAACCGCGACTGGTCAGACGCATGACCAGGAGATAGAGCAGACACAATCCGAGAACCGCGCCGACGATCCAGTGACCCTCGTGTTGAATCATGCGCACCAGCGCTTCCGGATCGTCCATCAGATCGGGATGCGCGGCCGTAATCTTCACGCCGAACCAGGCCAGCACGGAGCACCAGGTGAACGCTCCCAGCACCGTCACCAGGCTGAATACCCCGAAGGACATGCGCGCGATGCCGGCGGGAATGGAGATCAGATGGCGCACCACCGGCAGCAGCCTTGCAAAGAAGACGCCGCCGACTTCGTAGCGCGCCACAAAGCGTTCGGCGCGCTCTAACCCATCGGGCTTGATCAGGACGAAGCGTCCCCAGCGGAGAATGACGGCGCGGCCGATCCAGCGGGACACCCAGTAGGTGATCGCCGAACCCAGCCAGGAACCGAAGGTCCCGGCCAGAATCACGCCGCTCAAACTCATCCGGCCCTGCGAAGCCCAGAAGGCCGCGGGTGGAATCACGATCTCGCTCGGCACCGGAAAGATGGAGCTTTCCATGGCCATCAACGCGATCACACCCAGGTAGCCGCCATCGCGGACCCAGCCGAACCAGACTTGCAGCAGACCGTGAAGCATCCGGGGCCTTAGTTGCTGGTCCGGTAGTTGGAGATCAGGCGGTTGATCACATCCTGGTGGATCTTGACCTTACCCTGCTTGATCAACATTTCCTTGACGCCGTTTTCAAAGAGGGTGTTGCGGTCGCGTGCCCGCTCGCTCTTGATCTGGTCGCGAAGGGTGGTGCGTTGCAGCGCCAGCTGCGAGGGGTCCGCCGCGGTGTGCGAGATGACTTTCGCCACAAAGGTGAAGCCATCCGGCATGCCGACCGGTCCAAAGAGGGAGCCATCCGGACGGCCGAAGCCTTCCGAAAGATAGCTCGCCGAACCGAGGCCTTCCACATTGCCGGCCCGTTCGACTTCGTTGGAGGTGCCGACCGAAATGCCCATGGATTTGGCAGCCTTGGCGAGATCTCCGCCCATGGCCTTGGCCTTTTCGAGCAGTTCCTTCGCGTGATTCTGTACGGCGGCCGTGGAACGGTTGCTCGCAATCGTGTTTCGGATCGCGGGTTCGACCTCGGCCAGGGTGGAGGGACGGGAGGGAACCACGTCATTCACAATCGCCACCACGAGCTTGGTCGAGGAGGTGACGGCGCCGGAGACTTCACCCCGCTTGAGGTTGGCGACGGCGGTATCGAAATCGCCGCTGGGGCCAAGGTCGCCGACCGCGCCGCCGGGCGCGAAGTTGTCTACGCGCATCACCTGCAGACTGTACTCGGCGGCTACCTTCTCGGGATGGGTGGGATCTTTGCGCAGGGCGGCCGGAACTTTCTCCGCAATCTGCTGCACCAGGTCCGAGGCGCGCTGCTTCTTCCACTGCGCGGTCAACTCACCCTTGACTTCGGCCAAGGTGCGCAAACCGGCATCCTGGCGGGCCAGAGTCTGCACGATGTGAAAACCATACTGCGTCTTCACCAGGTCGCTGGTCTCGCCCGGCTTCAGGCTGAAAATGGCCTTATCGAATTCCGGCACCATCTGGCCGTGCGTGATCCAATCGCCCAGATCGCCGCCGTTGGCGCCGGAACCCGGATCTTCGGAGTTTTCCTTCGCCAGTTTGGCGAAATCCGCGCCGCCCTTGATCTGCTTCAACAGGCTGTCGCCCTTGGCCTTGATCGCGGCTTCTTCGCTGGCGGGCTTACCCTGCGTCTTGAGCAGGATGTGCCGGGCGCGCACGCGTTCGGGGGTGCGGAAGGCCTCGGAGTTCTGCGAGTAGAGACGCTGCAGATCCGCATCCGACGGCATCACCAACATCTCGATGCGCTGCGGGTCGCCCACCAGCACGGTGAGGTTCTTACGCTCCGGGACGGTGAATCGAGCCTGGTTGGCGTTGTAGAAATCCTGGACTTCCTTGGCCGTCGGCTGCGATTCGGCGGTGTACATCGCCGCGTTGACCTTGGCGTACTCCACCTTGATCTTGTCGTTCTTTTTGCGGTACGCCTGCTCGATTTCGGCCGGCGTCACCACGGTGCCTTCAATCGCGATATCGCGCAGGCGGGTGATCATTACCTGGCGCTTGAGGTCGGCTTCGAACTCCTCAATCGTCATGTTGTTCTGCGCCAGCATCGCGGAGTAGACGTCCTTGCCCACGAACTTCCCGTCCGGGAACAGATTGGGCACGGTCTGGCGGATCAACTCCACCACTTCGGAATCGCTGACCTGCAGGCCGAGGCGCTCGGCTTCCAGCACCAGGGCGCGTTCCGTCACCATGTTGTCCACAATCTGCGGAATGTAGGTGGGCAGAATCTCCGTCGGCAATTGGCGCGCTCGGACGGTGAGCTGAATCGTCCGCTGCATCTCCTGCAGCGTGATGGTGTCTTTTCCAATCTCCGCCACGATCAGGTCGGACGGGGACCCCATGCCGGTGTTGTAACTCGGCACCAGGTAGGTGAGCATCGAAAACGCCACGACCAGCAGCAATCCTCCCAGGAGGATGCGCACGGCTTTATCTCGGCTACGAAACAGATCAAACATTTTAAACAGAACTCCTGTGATGTAGAGGGAAAGGCTATTATACCGCGAACTTGGGACTCACCGGGAAAGCGATTTAAGTCGGGTTCATTCGTGACTCTTGGCCCGCTGCGGGGCGCGCCCTTCGGATTCGCCGAAGGGGAATACCGGAACCGGCGGCCGGTTGCCCAGTCCGCACTCGGCGTGTACCGCCTTGACCGCCTTTTCCAACCCGTCGCGGCGCACCACCACGGCGATGGTGAGTTCGCTCGAACCCTGCGCGATGGCGATGATATTCACCTGCGCGCGGGAGATGGCGGTAAAGATCCGCCCGGCAAGTCCGGGCTTCCCCTGCATGCCTTCACCCACGGCGGCGAGCAGACCCACGTTGCGGTCCACTTCGATCGGATGCATGTAATTGTGCGCCAACTCCAGCGCAAGCGCGGATTCCAGAGCGTGCACGGAACGGTCGAGTTCGTCCTCCCGCAGCAGCACGCAGAAATTCTGCCGGTAGCTGGAACTGGAGACCACCAGCACTTCCACATCGGCGCGGGCGATCGCGTCCAGCGCACGAGCCATGATCTGCACGCCGTTGATTTCGGCGCTGGCGGCTTCCAGCGAAACCAGGGCTACGTTGCGCATGGAGGCGACGGCGCGGGCGCCCTGCGGCACCGCCATCGCGGGCACGATCTTCGTGCCGGGCTTCTGCGGGGCGAAGCTGTTCTTGCTCCACACCGGGATCTTCTTTTCCACCAGCGGCGCCAGCGTACGCGGATGCAGCACTTTGGCGCCGTTGTAGGCCAGTTCGGCCGCCTCGGCGTAGGTGATTTCGTCCAGCACCTGCGCATCCGGCACCAGGCGCGGGTCGGCACTCATGATGCCGTCCACATCGGTCCAGATCCAGAGTTCGGCGGCGTCCAGCGCAGCCGCGAGAATCGACGCCGAAAAATCGCTGCCGCCGCGGCCCAGCGTGGTCGGCCGGCCATCGGCGGTAGCGCCGTTGAAACCGGTGATCACCGGGACGGTTCCCTGTTCCAGATGCGGCGCCAGAACCTGGCGGGCCTTCACGCCGGTGGGGTCCATGAGCGGCGAAGCGTTGCCGAAAGCCGCGTCCGTCACCACCACGTCGCGCGCGTTGACCCCCACGGAAGGCACGCCCGTGGAGCGCAGATATTCACTTAAGAGGACCACCGAAAGGCGCTCGCCCACCGCGACCGCCTCATCCACGGAGCGCGGCGGGCGCTCCCCCAGCATCGCCATTCCATTGACGATGCGTTCGAATTCGTCCACCACATCGTGCAGCTGGGCCACCACGGCGCCCTGTTCGCCGGCCGGCAGCAGTTCGCGGCACGTGTCTTCATGGCGCTGCCGCAGCAGGGTGAGGTTGCTCTCCATACCGGTGCGGTCGCCAGCTTCGGCGTGGCGCATGGTATCGAGCAGCAGATCGGTGACCTTGCTCATGGCGGAGACGACCACCGCCACCGGGCGTTTGGCCTGTTGTTCGGCGGCTAACCGGGCCGCGACTTTGATGCGTTCGGCGCTGCCCATGCTGGTGCCGCCGAACTTCATTACGAGCAGATCTTTCAATGGTATTCCCTTCCGTTGGTCATGCGTGCGCGCACGACCTTGAGAATGTTCTCCACTACTTCTTCGATGGCCATGCCGGTGGAATCCAGATAGACCGCGTCCGGCGCCTGCGAAAGCGGGGAATCCGCGCGGGTGGAGTCGCGCTCGTCGCGCTCCTTCATCTGTGCCGCCAGTTCCTCCCCGTCGATCTGCTCGCCCTTCGCGGTCAGGTCCACCAGGCGGCGCCGCACCCGCTCGGCCAGGGCCGCATCCAGGAAAATCTTGACCTGCGCCTGCGGAAACACCACCGTGCCGATATCGCGGCCTTCCATCACCGCGTTGGTGCGCTCACCCAGCTCCCGCTGCTTGGCCACCATCGCGCGGCGCACACCGGGTACGGCGGAAATCTTAGAGGCGCCGTTCGAGGCCTCCTGTGTGCGGATCGCCTCAGTGATATCTTCGCCGTTGAGCGCAATCCGCCCCGGAGCCAGATCGATCTCCGCCGCCAGGGCCAGTTGTTCGGTGCGGTGCATATCGCCGAAATCGACTCCCTGCCGCATCGCCCATAGCGCCACCGCACGGTACATCGCGCCCGTGTCGATATAGGTGAACCCCAACCGGTCCGCCAGGCGCTTGGCAATCGTGCTCTTTCCCGAACCCGCCGGCCCGTCAATCGCAACCGTTACCCGTTTCTGTTGTGTATCCGCCAAAAAACCAGAATAACAGGAAAGGCGGGGATGGCTCGCTTTCCAGAGCGGAAGCGGCCTCCGCAAAGCTCTTGACAGACCGAGTGATATATAGTTATATATCACATAGTGCACCTCATTGTTCATCCCGCCGACGAGCTTCCGATCTACCGCCAGATCATGCGCCAGATCACCGAAGCCATCGTCACCGGCGGGTTGCAGCCGGGGGAGAAACTGCCCTCCCACCGCGATTTGAGCGAAGAACTGGTGATTGCCCCGCTGACGGTAAAGAAAGCCTACGACGAACTGGAACTGCTGGGCTTTCTCGAAACGCAGCGCGGACGCGGCACCTATGTATGCGTGAACCTGCCGCAACCGGCCGAAGGGCGGCAGTTGGAGCAGGTGC
>CAIRBY010000740.1 GCA_903876865.1 uncultured Acidobacteriia bacterium | reverse complement strand
GATCTCAGATGGCTGATGGGATGAAGTCCGGTGTTGCCGGAGTGTACCGGCCAGAATGAGGCGGCAAAGAAACTCCGACTGCTCGCAATGAGCCGTCAGACTCGTTCAACACCGTCGGGAACGAAGCGGTACATGCCTCACGCCTGGGGAGGATGCGCAATAAGGTAGGCAACGATGCGGTAAAAATCACGCCCGCGGCGAACAAGACCTTCAAGGGCGCTGGTACGTCTTCACCACTTTCGATCCTGTCTGCAAGACCTTGAAGGGCAATCGACTTGACCTTGCGCACGGCCTCTGCTTCGGTCGCGCCATACGGCACGACTCCAGCCATGACTCCAGCCATGACTCCAGGGAGGTCTGGCGCCGACGCAAGCGTGCGGCCACCCTCTTCCCGTTTGAGTTCCATGCGAATGGGCTGAATCTCAATCATGGTAGTCATTGTTGCGGAACGCGGCAAAGAGCGACTGCGTCGTCATCTCGTGCCAAACTCGCGCGACGTGGGATCGGCGGAGAAAAGCCGTCGAGACGAATCTCGACGCTGCGGACAGGAATGTCCGCGCCACGGGTTGGGGGGGACGGGTGAGGGGGAAAGTCGGGGGTTGGTCTTTGCACGGCTCCGCCGCGGGGCTGGCGAGGAAGGTGGCGGGGTGTATACTGAACACGACCTGGGGGTCCGAAATGGAAATACCGAGCATCAGGATGCAATCCGCGCGCGCGCGCAATGGCGGCCATAGCCGGCGTGATTTGTTTTGCCTGGCGGGGAGCATCGCGGTGGGGACCGCTTGTGGGCAGGATCGGGTTAAGAGCGTAGAGTCTGAGTCCCCACAGATCGGCATTCTGCTCGCGACCACATTCACGACGGGGACGCTGGAAGAGCGTCTGGATGCGGCCAAGGCCTGCGGGCTCACCTGTGTGCAGATGAGCGCGGTCTGCGCGGGTCTGCCGGAGATGCCCGATGAGATCCCCGCTGCATTGCCCGAGCGGATTCGCAGTGCGGCGTCGGCGCGCGGGATCGCGATTGGCAGCATGACCGGCACCTTCAACATGTGTCATCCGGATGGGGCACAGCGGCGGGCGGGGTTGCGGCGGTTACGGGTTCTGGCCGAGGCGTGCCCGCGGATGGGCGCGTCCTTCATCCATGTGTGCACCGGGACGCGTGACCCGAACAGCATGTGGCGGCCGCATCCGGACAACGGGTCGGCGGAAGCGTGGCGGGATATGGCCGCGTGTGTTCGCGAGGCGAGCGAGATCGCCCGGCAGGCGAAGGTGGTGCTGGCCTTCGAACCCGAAATGAGTAATGTGGTGGATTCGGCGCGGAAGGCGCGGCGGTTGCTGGACGAGATCGGGTCGCCCCATCTGAAAGTCACGATCGACCCGGCGAATCTCTTCCATGCGGGGGAACTGCCGCGCATGAAGGAGATCCTCGACGAGGCGTTTGCGCTGTTGGGCAAGGACATCGTGCTGGCTCACGCGAAGGATCTGGATCGCGACGGGGAAGCGGGGCACAAGGCCGCGGGACAAGGCGTGCTCGACTACGAGCGGTACCTGTCCCTGTTGCGGAAGTATGGCTTCCAAGGGCCGCTGTTGCTGCACGGGCTGACGGTGGCGCAGGTGCCGGGCTGCATGGAGTTCCTGCGGGCGAAGATGGCTGCGTCCACGCATATGGCGGGCTGAGCGGCGGGGACGGGAACAAAAGACTGATTAGCCGGACAGGTCACGGAAGACGATGACCTGTGCTACTCGAGGAAGGCGGCGATGCGGGTGTGGATCTGGTTGCGGACGTCGCGGAAGCTGGCGAGGTCGGTGGGGTCGGGGAAGGGCCAGTGGAGGCGGCGGGTGTTGCCGGGGAAGGTGGGGCAGAGGGCGGCGGCGTGGTCGCAGACGGTGATGACGTAGTCGAATTCCCTGCCCTGAAACTCATCGACGGATTTGGAGCGGTGGGTGGTGAGATCGATCGCGAGTTCGGCCATCACGGCGATGGCTTCGGGGCGGACGGAGGAGGGGTGAGTGCCGGCGGAGTGGACGTCCCACGCGGCGCCGCCGAGGTGGCGGAAGAGGCCTTCGGCCATCTGGGAGCGGGCGGAATTTCCGGTGCAAAGGATCAGGACGGACGGCATGGAGCGGCCTCCTCGGGCGGGAACCAATCGCGGGTGCGGTTGCAGGCGGCGCAGACGGAGAGCATGACGGGGACTTCGACGAGGACGCCGACCACGGTGGCGAGCGCGGCGCCGGATTCGGGGCCGAAGAGGGCGATGGCGGTGGCGACGGCGAGTTCGAAGAAGTTGCTGGCGCCGATGAGGGCGCCGGGAGCGGCGACGGCGTGGGGGACGCGGAGCCACTTCATGAGTCCATAGGCGAGCGATGCGTTGAAGTAGACCTGCAGGGTGATGGGGACAGCGATCAGCAGGACGTGGAGCGGGTTGCGGAGGATGTTATCGGCCTGGAAGGCGAAGATGAGCAGGAGCGTGGCGAGCAGGGCCGAGATGGTGACGGGGGCGAAGCGCGGGAGCAGGACCTTTTCGAACCACTCCTTGCCACGGGTACGGATGAGGCGGACGCGGATCACGGTGCCGGCGGTGAGGGGGATCACGATGAAGACGATGACGCTCCAGAGGAGCACGCCGAAGGGGACGGTGAGGGAGGAGGCGCCGGCGACGAGCAGGCGCACGATGGGGACGAAGAGGACGAGCATCACCAGATCGTTGACGGCGACCTGCACGAGCGTGTAGGCGGGGTCGCCTCCGGTGAGGTGGCTCCAGACGAAGACCATGGCGGTGCAGGGGGCGGCGGCGAGGACGATGCAGCCGGCGATGTACTGATCGGCCTGGGCGGGAGCGATCCAGAAGCTGAAGACGAAGCGGAAGAAGAGCCAGGCGAGCAGGGCCATGGAGAAGGGCTTGACGAGCCAGTTGACGGCGAGGGTGACGGCGAGTCCGGCGGGGCGGCGGCCGACGTTACGGATGGAGGTGAAATCGACCTTCATCATCATGGGGGTGATCATGAGCCAGATGAGCAGGGCCATGGGGAAATTGATCTGGCTGCCGGAACCGAACTGGAGCGAACGGAGCGCCTGCACGGCGGCGGGGGCGAGGCGGCCGAGGAGGATGCCGCCGACCATGCAGAGCGCTACCCAGAGGGAGAGGTAGCGCTCGAACAGGGCGAGGCGCGGAGGGGCCGCGGATTGGGGACTAGTGGTCACGGTTTGCGGGCCCGGATGAAGGCGCTGAAGAATTTGCCGTCCACGAGGGGGGCGATGGCATCGACATCGAGGCCCTTATCGGTGAGGAAGGCGCGGGCGTCATCGACGTGATAGACGCGGGTGGGTTCGACATCGATGGCGGTGAAGCCGGCGGCGGCGAGTTTGGCGCGGTACTCGGTTTCCTCGAGGGCGCCGGCGAGGCAGCCGACCCAGAGGAGGATGTGGGAGCGGAGTTCGGCGGGGATATCGCCGTGGGTGACGACGTCTGAGACGGCGAAGCGGCCGCCGGGTTTGAGGACGCGGAAGGCTTCGCGGAGGACGCGGTCCTTATCGGCGGAGAGGTTGATGACGCAGTTGGAGATGATGACATCGACGGAGGAATCGGGGAGCGGGATGTGCTCGATGTGACCTTCGAGGAACTCGACGTTGGTGACGCCGGCTTTGGCCTGATTGGCGCGGGCGAGCGAGAGCATTTCGCCGGTCATATCAAGGCCGTAAGCTTTGCCGGTGGGGCCGACGCGGCGGGCGGAGAGGAGGACATCGATGCCGCCGCCGCTGCCGAGATCGAGGACGGTTTCGCCGGGGAGGAGTTCGGCGAGGGCGGTGGGGTTGCCGCAGCCGAGGCTGGCGGCGAGGGCCATTTCGGGGACTTCGCCGGCTTCAGCGCCGTAGAGATTGCTGGTGATGGGGTCACAGCAATCGAGTCCGGTATTTGCGATGCCGGAGGGGGCGCCTCCGCAGCAGGAGTTGCCTTGGCCGCCGATGACGCGGAGAGCGGCCTGGCCGTATTTTTCTTTGACTACGTCTGTGATGGATTTAGTGGGCATGAGGTTGGGTCCTTAGGTGGAGAGTGAGAATGCGCGAAGAGCTGGCAGGCGGAAACGCCTGCCCTACTTTCGGAGAGGAATGCAAAGTGAAGGGTAGGGTGTGGGCGCAAGCGGGCACAGAGGGCAGGACGGAGTGGTTGCGCGGGAAGCGATTTGGCACACCCAGGGAGTTGGCAGGCGGAGCCGCCTGCCCCACCGCGCGACTGCGGGTAGGAGTGGTGGCTGCGCTGGTCAGAGGCGTGGTCATGGGGTCATTTGCAGAGATTGACGAAAGCTTTGGGTTTGACCGCCTTGTTGCGGGTGCAGCATTCGGCGTAGAGGAAGCCGAGGAGCTCCTGGAGGGTCGTGGTGTTGGCGGTGCAGCGGAGGAAGGTACCCTCGCGCGAGACGGTGACAAGTTCCTCGGTTTTTAATTTATCGAGGTGGTGGGAGAGGTTGGAGGCGGAGATACCGAGCTCCTCCTGGATTTCGCCGACCACCATGCCTTCGGGGTGGGCGGAGAGGAGGAGCTGCATGATGCGCAGGCGCGATTCGGTGCCCATGGCGGCGAACATATCGGCGTAACAGGCGACACGGTCCGGTGCTGTTTCCATAGTTCAATCATAATTGAAATATGGAACTTGTCAAGTCAGAAGTTGGGAGGCGCGGGGCGGGCGGGGTGGATGCGGAGTTCGTACCCATCGACGGTGAGGGCGATTGGCATGGTTTGCAGGACATAGGCGGAGAGCGGCTGCTGCGCGGCATCGCGGGGAGCGATTTGCCAGAACTCGAGCATTTCACGGTTGTAGAGCGCGCAGGAGCGGGGATCGGCTTGGAGGCGCTGCAGAACAGCGGCCTGGATGGCGGGCGTGAACATACGCGGGGTGACGGGCAGTTCGGATTCGGGGGGCGCGGAGACGGCGGACCAGAGGTTCAGGCTATGGAAGCGGGGGAGGGTGAAGAGCACGGAGCAGTTGGCGGAGACGGCGCGGGAGAGGCGTTGAAAGTCGCGGGACTGCTGCGGGGGTAGGTGGAGGGACTCGGCGCCCTTGAGGCGGGAGGGCGGATAGGGGAGTCCGGTGGGGCGCGTGCCGGAGGACCAGATGGTGGTGGCGATGCCGAGGAGGAGGACGGCACTGGCGGCGGAGCGGCAGAGGGCGGCGGGTGCGAGGGGAGCGAGTTCCTCGACGCCATCGGAGAAGGCGAGGAAGGCCCAGAGGAGGACGGGGATGGCGGAGAGTCCGACGTGGCTGCCGGCGGTGGGGTAGGTCTGGAGGAACTCGGTGGCGGCAAGATCGGCGAGGAAGATGCGCGGGAACCACTCGGCGGCGGTGCGGGAGCGGCGGGTGAGGGGGATGACACCGAGGGGCAGGAGGGGCAGGACCCAGCTGAGATCGTGGCGGAGGAGGAGGACGATGGCGGCGAGGGCGGCGGCGCAGCGGAGGGCTCCAAGCCAGGTAGCAAGCCAGGTAGCAAGCCAGGGACCGCAGGGGGCGAGGCGCGGTTGGAGGAGGGCGAAGGCGGAGAGCGCGGCGAGGGTCGCGACGGCGGCGAGACAGGGGAAGAGGCCGAGGCGGAAACCGAGGAAGAGGAGTCCGGAAGGGTGGCGGGCGGGTTCGAGGATCACGCCCTCGATGAGCGTGGGGAGTGAGACGCCCTGGAGCATCGCGGCGAGGGTGAGGAGTGCGGCAGCCCCGGCGGTTCCAGCGCAGGCGAGCATGGCTTGGCGGAAGCGGAGGGGCGCGGCGGGGCGAAGGCGCGAGCCCCAGAAGAAGGTGACGGCGGTGGTGAGCGCGGCGACGAACGCGAAGCCTCCGGCGCCTTCGGCGAGGTGGGCACGGGCGAGCAGCGGCGGGGCGAAGAGGGCGTAGGCGAGGAGGGCGGCGAGCGCGGCAGAGCGGAGGCGGGAGGCGGGGAGCAGGCAGACGAGGGCGTGGGCGAGGGCGGCGAGATAGAAGACGCCGACGTTGATCTTGGTGAGGCAGAGTGCGGCGCCGAGGGCTCCGAGGAGGAGGAACCACGGACCTCGGCGGGGTGCGGCGCAGCAGATGGCGAGGGTGAAGATCAGGAGGATGACCTGCTGGGGATGTCCGGGTTCCTGGGCAAGAAAGGCAGCGAGTTGGAAGCAGGCGAGGAGGGCGGCGGCGGCGAGCAGGAGGTTGCGGGAGGCGCGGTAGACGAACCACGCGGCGCAGAGGGCGGAGGCGGTCCAGAAGAGGAGGGTGACGAGGCGGCCGGAATCGTGGGAGACGGGGAGGCCGATCAGGCGATAGGCGGCTTGCTGGGCGTAGAAGAAGAAGGGTCCGTAGTTGGTGTAGGTGGCGGGATCAAGGGGGCCGGGGCGGAAGTAGCGGGCGATGGAGAGGAGGAAGTAGCCTTCATCATCGTGGGTGGCGAAGAGGGTGGCGAGGGTGAAGCGGGCGAATTGGAGTCCCCAGAGGAAGGCGGCGGCGGCGAGAAGGAGTTGCCCGAGAGTGGCGAGGGAGAGGCGGCGCGGGGGCATGAAGATTGTATGGTAAGCGATGGTGAGGCCGTGTGGCTGCTCTAGCGCGCCTTCCGAAACGTGAGATTGTACCTGCACCGGCCCGTCAATTCGTGCTCGGCTTCTTTGAGCGGCGCGACGCCGTGAAACACCAGGCGGCTGGCTCCGCCCCAGACCACCACGTCACCGGATTCCAAACGCAGCCGCCGCACGGCATCTTTGCGGCTCTCTCCGCCCCAGAGGAACACGGCGGGCAAGCCGAGACTGACACTCACGATCGGCGCCCCGAGATCCAACTCGTCGCGGTCCTGATGCAGCCCCATGCGCGCCCCCGGATCATAGCGGTTGACCAGGCAGGCGTCGGGCGCGAGCCCGGCGAAGCCGGCCTCCCTGGCGGCACGATCGGCCACGCGCAGGAAGACCTCGGGCATCACGGGCCAGGCGACGCCAGAGAGCGGATCGGCGGCGTCATAGCGATATCCGCGCGCATCGCTGACCCAACCCAGGCGCCCGCAGTTCGTCATCGCGACCGACATACTGCGCCCGCCCGGTGTCACCATCCGGCGGAGGGGAGCGGCGGCGGTGATGCGCGCAATCTCCTGGACCAGTTCCGCGGCGACGTCCCGCGCGAACCCGTGCAGGACCACCGCGCCCTCGCCGATCTCTTCCCGCCCCGGCGGCGGGTCGCCGAACAGGGTCACGCCTCCGCCTCTTTCGCCAGCAGCGCCCGCTTGCGCTCCACGCCCCAACGGTAGCCGCTCACCTCGCCATCGCCACGCACCACGCGATGGCAGGGAATCGCCACCGCGAGCGCATTCGCGGCGCACGCCTGCGCCACGGCACGATGGGATTTCGGCGCGCCAATCCGGGCTGCAATCTCGCCGTAACTCGCGCGGGTTCCCGCCGGGATCGTGCGCAGCGCCTGCCATACGCGCCGTTGAAAGGCGGTGCCGCGCACGTCGAGAGGGAGGTCCAGGCCGAGTTGCGGCGCTTCCACGAAACGCACCACGCCGGCGACGGAAGCGGCGAATGCCGCGTCCGCGCCGTGCAGATGCGCCTGCGGAAATCGCGATGCCAACTCGGCGAGTAATTCGGCTTCGCTCCCGCCGAGGAGGATGGCGCAGATGCCTCGCTGCGTCGCAGCCACCAGCACCGTGCCCAACCAGCATGGCGCCACCGCATGTTGGATCTCTTCCCGCTCGCCTCCGGCGCGATACGCACTCGGCGTCATGCCGAGCACACCGGCCGATTCCGCGTAGAAGCGTCCACTGGATTGGTAGCCGGCGTTGTAAATCGAAGCCGTCACAGACGTGCCCTTCCCCAATTCCGCGCGCACCCGCTGCGCCCGGAGCGCCGCCCCGTAGGCCTTCGGCGTCACGCCCGTTACGTCACGAAACACGCGGTGAAAATGGAAGCGGCTCATGCCGGACGCGGCCGCCAGTTGCTCCAGAGGAGGAGCAATCTCGGCCCGCGCGATCGCCTCGCACGCCCTCGCCACCACCGCCGCATGTTGAGCCGCCAGCCCCGCCTGATCGGGCTTGCAGCGCCGGCAGGGACGGAAGCCCGCGCGTTCCGCCTCTTCACAGGACAAGTGAAATGCGACATTCTCCCGCCGCGCCTGCCGCGAGGCGCACGAGGGACGGCAGTACACGCCGGTGGTGCGCACGGAATAGTAGAAGGCGCCATCCGCGGATTTCTGCCGCGCCACCACGGCCGCCCACATCGCCTGCTGATCCATCACTACTTTCATGATCCCTCCATTCCTCTTCAGGATGGAAGATCGGGTACGCGCGCGCACTCCGTCTCTTGCTTTCGAATCGGACAGCGGTCCTGTGACGGAAGGATTCTGAGAAGAGCAGAAGAGTTGGCAGGCGAAAACGCCTGCCCTACCGGGCGTTGCACAAAGCGGAAGTTCGCCATATCCGCTTCGGTGCCGATGCTGACGCGCAGCATGTAGTCGAGCGGGGGGAACGGGCGCCCTGGCGCCACACTCAGCGACGGCACCGCCGCGCGCGCGCTCACGATCGAGCTCACGTTGAGGGGGAGTCGCACGGGCGCCGATCAGCCTTTGTAGACTTTCCAGAAGACTTCGCGGAATTTCGCCATCTCCGCTTCGGTGCCGATGCTGACGCGCAGCATGTTGTCGAGCGGGGGGAACGGGCGCCCTGGCGCCACACCCATCGCCGGCATCTTCGTGATGAACTCGTGCGCGTCGCGGCCCACATCGATCATCATGAAATTGGCATTCGGCTCGATGAACTTGACGCCCCGCTCGCGCAGCCATGCCGTGAGGTCGCGCCGGATCTTCACCAGCCCGGTCTTTCTCTCGCGCACGATGTTGTCGCGATCCCCGAGCGCCGCCACCACCGCGCGCGCGCTCACGATCGAGATCACGTTCAGGGAGAGCTTCGACATCTGTTCGATCAGGTCCGGACGCGCGGCGGCGAAGCCCACGCGCAAGCCCGCCATGCCATAAATCTTAGAGAACGTGCGCGCCACAATCACGTTCTTCCCCTGCTGCACGTAGGGCATCGCGCTCTTCACATCGGGACGGTCCACGAAGTGAATGTACGCCTCATCGACCAGCAGCGTGGTGTTGGCCGGGAGATTCCGCACCAGCCAGTCCAAATCCTCGGCACTGGTCACGGCAGACGTGGGATTGTTCGGATTGCAGAGGTAGATCAGCCCGCCATGCGCGCGATCGGCCTCTTCGGCCATCTTGCGCACGTCGGCGGTGTAGTCGTCGCGCAGATTCGTCAGCACCACCGGACGTCCCAAGGTCCGTGCCACATCGCGCGGGCCTTCGTAGGCGGGATTCACGCTGATGAACGGGCGTGTCGGCGACGTGAAAAGGTCCACGGCGGTGTGCAGCACTTCGCTGGACCCGGCGCCGGTTACGATCTGCTCCGGCTTGAGGCCCTCGGCCTGCGCCATCACCGAGTAAATGTCCGCGAATTCGTTGTAGTGGTACCTGCCGCTCGCACTCAACACCGCGCGCATCGCCTCCAGCGATACCTGTGGAGGACCGGCCGGATTCTCATTGGCATTCAGCCACACCATATCCTTGGCGAGGCCGCCCTTTACCGCTGCGCGCTGTGCGTACGCCGCCTCTGGAAGAACCCGGGCAACCGCCGCGGCGGCGCCGATCTGTGCGAAAAATCCCCTGCGAGTAGACATGCCAATTCCCCTTCCGACTCTGGTCATGATACCGCCATTCCCGCCTGGGCCGCGTGCGCCGGCCGCGGCCGCCCCATCCCGTTCGCGGCCTGATAGCATGAAGCCATGTCGAACTTTTGGCCCCGTCTCGCCCTGCTCGCGCTGGCCGCCCTGCCAGCGGTGGCGCAGCCCTATAAAATCGCCGTGATCGGCCTCATCCACTCCCACGAAGGCACCTACGTGCCGCGCATGACACGCTCCGAACAGGTCAAACTGGTAGGCATCGCCGAGACCATCCCGGAGCTCGTCACGCAAGCCAAAGAGAAGCAGGGCGCCAAGGACGTGCCCTTCTTCGACGACTATCGCAAGATGCTGGATGAGACCAAGCCCGACTTCGTCTGGGCCTTCGTCGAAAACAACCGCCACCTGGAGATCCTGAAAGAGTGCGCGCCGCGCCACATTCATGTGATCTACGAGAAGCCGCTCGCCTCCACCTACAAAGACGCGCTCGCCATGGCGGAACTGGCCAAGAAATATGACGTAAAGGTGATGTGCAATTACCAGATGGCCTGGTGGCCCGCCAATCAACTGGCCCGCACCGAAGTGGAGAAGGGCATCATTGGGAAGAGCTGGCGCCTGCGCGGCATCGTGGGACACGGCGGACCCGGTTCCACCGGACCCGGCAAATATTTCTTCGACTGGCTCACCGACCCCGTCAAGAACGGCGCCGGGGCGCTGATGGATTTCGGCTGCTACAACGCGCTCTGGTCTCTGTGGTACATGGGACGCCCGGAGAGCGTCTTCGCCGAAGCGATCCACCTGCGGCCGGAGACGTTCCCGAAAGTCGAGGACTCGGCCACGCTCGTGCTGAAATACAAGAACGGCATCAACGTCTTCGAAGGCAGCTGGGACCTTCCCCGCAGTTTTCAGGACCTGGAAATTTTCGGTTCCACGCCTGGCCCGGACGGCGCGTTGACGCGCGGCAGCATTTACATGACGCAGCAGAAAGTGGAATACCGGAACGGCCGCGAGACCAAGGAATTGCCGCTCACGCCTCTGCCCCCGGAGCAGGCCGACCCGATCAGCTTCATGGTGAATGCGATCCGCACCAAGCAGCCCATCACGGGCATCACCGCGCTTGACATCAACATTGGGGTGGTCGAGATCATCGATGCCGCCAAGGAATCGATCCGCACGGGACGGGTAGTTCCCCTCAAATAGCAGGACCGCTCCAGGGAACTGAGCGCGTGCTCGCGTGACGGCGCCCGTGTACAATACAGCGATGCGCCTGCTGATTTCCTGCCTGCTCTTTCTGATGCTCCCGCTCTTCGGCCAAGCCACCGATGAGAAGGACGCCATCGCCGCGACACAAAAGATGTTCGACGCCATGGCTGCGCACGATGCCGCCGCTTTACGAGCCATGCTGCTCCCCGGTGCGCGGCTCTTCTCCGTGCGTGACGAGCGCCCGCCCGCCGGCACCGCCGGTGAAGACTTCGCCACGCAGATTGGCGCGCTCGCCGTCCCGATTGTGGAGCGCTTCACCGCCGCACCCAAAGTCTCGCTGCGCGGGCGCATGGCACAGGTGTGGGGCGAGTACGAGTTCCTGCGCGACGGCAAGTTCACACACTGCGGAGTGGATTCTTTCAACCTTTTCAAAACCGCCGAGGGCTGGAAGATCGCCGCGATCAGCTACACCACCGAAACCAGCGGCTGCAAAGGGCACTGATCTACTTCGGCGCGTAGGGACTGCCGGACTTCCATTCGGGGCGCTTCGCATCGTTCGCCAGCGTCTCTACCATCTTGTTGAAGAAGTCGTTGAATTTGGCCGCAGCCGCCGGATCCCACGGCTGATTCAGATCGTCGGCGGGGCTGTGATACCGGTCCGCATACCATTTCCGGTACACGGCTTCCTCCGGCGCGCCCTTCTCATAGCCGAAGATGAAGCCAATCGCCGGCACGCCGATCTGCATGAAATTCCAGTGATCGCTGCGGCGCAGCAGATTCCGCTCGGGCTCGGGGTCGGCTTGGATCCGAATCTCCATCCCCGCCGCAACCTTGCGCGCGGTATCGCCCAGCGTGGAATCATCCACGGCAAGCGCGGTCAGCGTCTTCAGCGGGAAAATCGGGCGCAGCTGATCCAGATTGATGTTCGCCACCATGCGTTCCTTGGCTACGGTGGGGTGCGCCGCGAAGTAGCGTGAGCCCAAGAGTCCCTTCTCCTCGCCCGTCACCACGCAGAAGAGCACGGAACGCTTCAATTGCGCTTTGGCCTCGTGCAGTTTTTCCGCGAGTTCGATCAGCGTGGCCACGTAGGCGGCATCATCGAAGGCCCCGTTGTAGATCCCGTCGCCATTCTTCGGCTCGCCGATGCCGTAGCCATCCAGATGGGCGGAGACCACTACGTAC
The DNA here is from genome assembly GCA_903876865.1 of uncultured Acidobacteriia bacterium. GTDB lineage: Bacteria > Acidobacteriota > Terriglobia > Bryobacterales > Bryobacteraceae > Solibacter. The sequence goes on along the minus strand of CAIRBY010000740.1, from coordinate 5,646 downwards.
TCCCGCGCGAGCGCCGGGTCCGAACCCGGCAGCACTCCGATGATGTTGTCGCTGGCCAGATCCGCCGCTTCGAACTTCATGCGCGCGCGCAGCGTGGCCGGAAGGGCGAAACGCGGCAGCGGCTTGCCCGCCGCGGAAAGCGCTGCCAGTTCCTTGTAGGTGTGGCCCGACCCGGCAAAGAGATCTTCCGCGAATTCCGGGTTGAAGCGCAGGGCCAGCGGCGCGCCCGCACCATTGCCGGCGGGCGCGGGCGGCGCGCCCGCACCATTGCCGGCGGGCGCGGCCTCGGCTGCCGCCAGCGTCATCGCCACGGAATACGCAACCGGCCAGCGCGGCGGCTCGGCGCCGCCGGGATTGTCCACCGTCAACACTGCGGCCACGCCGGCCGCGCCCTGGCCCCCACCGCGGCGTCCGCCTGTAGCGGCACCTGTATTGATGCGCACCAGGATCTTACCCTTCACATCGATTTCATCGCCCACCGTCCCGTCAAACACCAGCGGCGCTTCCAGCGACTCGGGGATGTTCAACCGCGCCGGAACCGAAATCTGCTGCAGCCATCGCAGCTTCGTCGCGCCTTCCTTGCGGACCAGAGACACCTCGGATTGATCGGCGCGGAAACGCACCACGTGCAGAGGCACAGTCTGATACCAGCCCTTCTCTCCCGCCGGCTTCAACCCGGCATGCTGGAATTGTGCGACCACGTACGCTGCAGCTTTGCGGTAGCCTTCGCTCCCGGTGTCGCGACCCTGCATCGAATCGTTCGAGAGCGCCTGCACATGCGCCCACCAGCGCCTGGTGGCGGAGTTCGGTTCGGTGGCGAACAACAGACCGGAAACACAGAGTACGACAATGCAAGAGGTTTTCATGGCGTGTCGAAACAGAGTATCACGTGCAGAAGTTCCGCGACATTCTGTCGCCGCCCGGTACTTCTTACCGTGGCGTTTTGGCTCCCGCACGCCGCCAAGCCCATAGACGGTATCGAAAAATCAAGTAGTTATCGATTGGCGCGCGAATTGCAAACGGACACAGAGTGAAAGCGCCACGGGAACAAAGACAGAGTAACCGCTACACCGTGCAGATGCCGGTTCACTACCGCGTCTCGCGCCGGGGTGTGGCCGGCCGGTGGGTGGAGAGCATCTCGCTCGACATGAGTTCCAACGGACTCTGCTTCCGCAGCCGCCACGCCATCCCTGTGGGTTCGCATATCGAACTCTGGCTGGAATGGCCGGCACGGCATGACGACCAGCCCATGGAACTGCACGCCACGGGCCTGATTGTGCGCAGCAATACCTACAAGACCGCGATCCGCATTACTTCGCGCCGCTTCACGGTGAGCGACGTGGAAGCACCGGCAATCCGCGCCACCGCCTGACGGCGCCTACTTCTTCGTCAGTGGCGTGACGCGGAAGCTCTTGATCTCCACGTAGCTGTGATCGCCCTGCAGGATGAACGGGCCGGGCAAGGCTTCGTCGGCATTGTTGGCAATCGCCGTGAGCCCTTCCACTTCCACCTTGTCCAACACCTTAATGCCGTTGTGCACCACGGTGAGCGTGCGGCCCACGAGGCGGATATCGTAACTCTGCCACTCACCCGCCGGCTTGCTGGCATTCACGCTCGGGGCGATCCGGCTATACAACGCGGCGGCGCCATGCGTATTCACCGGTTTGCCGTAATCCTCCAGAATCTGAATCTCGTAGCGCCCGCGCAGCCCGATTCCGCTGTTGGAGTTCGCGATGATCCGGAAATCCACGTGCAGTTCGAAATTCCAGAAGGTGCGCTCGCTGATCAGATCGGTGGTGGGCGGCGCATTGCGCAGAATGCCCTCCTGATAGCTCCACTTCACGTCCGCCGTGGGATTGAGCGCCTTCCAACCGGCCAGGTCCTTGCCATTGAACAGCTCCACCGGAGTGCCGCGCTGCCAGGAGGCATCATCCTTCTCCGCGATGACCGGGGGGCGCACGCCGGTCCATTTTACGGGCTGTCCGGTGCCGGTCGCATCGAGGATGCCTTCCAGTTTCCCGTTGACCACTTTGGCGTGATACAGCGGCGAAGGGCTGGCCTTGCCATTGCGAGTCGGCATGTCGAAGCTGAAGCGCAGTTCGCCATCGACCACCGCGATGTGGTCCACAATGTTCAGGTCACCGCCGTGGGCGCTGACGAACTTCCCCGACGGAGTGGGCGTGCCTACGCCGGAAAGCTCGAGCCACCAGGCGCGCGGACGCGGTTGAGTCAGAGCGGTGATGTCCCACCGTCCGTTGAAATCGGAATCGGCGGCGAGGGCGGGCGAGAGCGCCAGCAAGAGGGAGACCAGTAGGGTGCGCATAGCGTGCGCTGTCTAATTTAACACTGTTGCCGCAAGCGAAGTGCGGCACTCGGTCAGACCGTTTCGGGCATGCTCGCCGGCCTCAGCCTGCGCGTCCACAGCGCGTGCAAGCCGTAGAGGGAACAGCCCATGGCGACCGCGAGCACGGCATTGACGGCCATCACGCTGGTAGCCGTCACCAGAAATGCGGCGGCATCCACGCGGGTCATTTTCGGCAGGCGCCGCCAGGCGCTCCAATCGAGCAGGCAGAGACCCATCCACGCGGTGACGCCGGCGAGGGCCGGAATGGGGATGTGCGAAACCAGGCCGGAGCCCAGCCACAAAATCACCAGCAGCACGGCGGCGTGAAACAGGTTGGCCAGCGCCGTCGTGCCCCCGCAACGCACCACCGCGAGACTGCGTGCCGGAATGCCCACGCTCAACGGCGCACCAAAGGAACCGGCGATGCAATTCGCCAGTCCATAGGCGCCCAATTCGCGGTCCGCGTCGGAAGGCTGCATCCGCTTGTGACGGCCGCGGAAATGCTCCACCACGCGCGAGGTGATCAGAATATTGACGCTGGAAACAAAGGCCAGCGCGGCCGCCGAAGGCAGCATCGAGACCACGTCCCGCAGTTTCCAGCTCATCAGCACCATCGGCGGCAACATCGCCGGGAGCACGCCCACTTCTTTTTCCCGCAAGCCGAAGACTCGCGCGATCACGATAGCGAGCACTACGCCGATGAGCGGAGCCGGCGCGTGCGGGGAAAGGCGCGCGGAAAGCGTCGCCACCAGAATGACTGCGATGCCCAACACCATCGGCACCATGCGCGCATCGCCCAGATGCTGGAGCACGCCGGCGAACTGCCCCGCGGCGGTAGAAGCCGAACGGCCCAGCGGCGTCGCGACGCCGAGAATGATGTCGAGTTGCGAGACCAGCATCATGCCGCCGATGCCGCAGGAAAATCCCGTGACCACGGCATGCGGAACCTTCGCCATGTATCGGCCCATCCGCGTGACCGCGAAGAGCAGCATGAACAGCGAAGCAAGGATGGACAGTTGCGCGGCGCCGGCAACTCCGTGCTGGCGCGCCGCCAGAGCCAGAAACGGCACCGTGGCGCTGGCCGTGCCGCCGATCAGAACAGGGTTGCGCCCGAACAGCGCAATCACCGGAGCCGTGAGAATCGAAGTGAAGATTCCAAGGACCGGAGGCAACCCCATGAGGGATGCCATGGCGAGGCCGTACGGCAATGCGATCAATGCCGCGATGACCCCGCCCGACAGGTCTCCGATCAACTGCGTCCAGCCGTACCGTTCCGCGCCGTGGGACCCGAGTCCCAACCGGGCGCGGAAGATCACGCCATCACCTTCACAAAGGCGGCCTGGAATTTCTTCATCTCTTCCATGGTGCCCACGGTGACGCGGACATGATTCGGCCACGCGGGCCAGACACGGCCGATGTAGACTTTCTCCGGCTGCAACGCCCGCACAATCTGGGCGCCCGGACGCTTCACGTCAATCATGAAGCAGTTCGATTTCGAGGCTACGAACGTGAAGTTGTTCTTGTGCAGGAACTCGAAGGTATCCTCGCGAACATCCGCGATATATTTGCGGCGCTCGGGGATCAGCGACTTCACCTTCAGGCTGGCGCTGGCCGCGGCCATACCGGTAATGGGCATCATGGTCGAGCTGTAGTTGCCGATCTTCTGCAACAGGTCCGGACGCGCAATCGCCGCGCCGGCGCGCAACCCGGCCATGCCGTAGATCTTGGAGAAGGTGCGCAGTACGATCACGTCCTTATCCTGCGCCACCATGTCGGTGCAGAACTCCGCGCCCGCGATGTGGGTGTAGGCTTCATCGATCATGATGATCGAGCCCTTCGGCTTGTTCGCCACCAACCACTGGATGTCGGCCTTGGGGGTCAGCGTGCCGGTGGGGTTGTTGGGGTTGCAGATGTAGATCAAGCCGGCGTTGGGGCTGGCTGCGGCCATCGCCTTCACGTCGTGAGAGTAATCGCTCTTCAAGGGAATGCGGAAGGTCTTGGCGCCGATGAAATCGGCCGCGCGTCCGCCCGCTTCGTAGCCGGGGTCGGCCATCACGAAGGGTTTGTCCGGACCGGTGAACGCGAGCACCGCCTGGTGCAGCGGACCGCTGGAACCGGGGTGTACCTTGACATAGCTTTCTTTGACGCCTTCCTGCTCGGCGAGAATCTGGACGACCTTGTCGGCTTCGCTGTAGCGGTAGCGCCCGCCGTGCTGAATCATGTTCGCGGCGGCTTCGCGAGCCTCTTTACAAGGGCCCAGCGGGTTTTCGTTGGCGTTGATGAGAACGGCATCCGGGGGAGCGTCCACCTTCGAAAGCTGAGCCAGAGCGGGCTCGTTATAGAACGGCAGCGCGGCGCCTGCCCCTAGGAGAGCGGCAAACCGGCCGAAATTACGGCGGGAAAACCCGCGCTGAATCAGTTCTCGCTTCTGTTCGTCGTTCAGATTTGTCATAAAGCTCCCTCAGCTGTACGTATGGCGGAGATTACCAGTTTCCGGCGGGGGAGTCCAGAAAAAAAAATTGATTTGGGGTATGGAAACCACGTTTTTTGCACGCCTGTGGGCCGCTTAAATAGCCCGGCGGCGTCTAGAAACCCTGCCCGATCATCGCGAAACCAGACCAGTAGAACGGATGGCGGTAGGCCGGTTTGCGCAGAATGGTTTGCGCCGCCAGTTGCAGGGAACGCGCTTTTCCCTCGTGCTGCAGGTGGGTATGGAAGGCCAGCATCATCTCCGTCGTGCTTGCCGCATCCACTTTCCACTGGCTCGCGACGGTGGTCGGGCTGCCGGCCACCATGAGGGCCCAACTCATCCCGATCAGGCCCTCGCCGTTGCCGGCGGCGCCGCGTCCAGTCTCGCAGCCGGACAATACCACCAGATTGGCCTTGAGGTCGAGGTCCATCATCTCCCGCGCGGCCAGGCTCCCGGTCTCTGCCTTGCCTGCCTTCGCCAGCAGGATGTAACTCAACATAGGTTGCTCGTCCTGAAAGATGCCGTGCGCCGCCAGATGCAGCACATCGTAGAGGGGCGCTTGCCGCTTGACCACTTCCTCGTCCGCCTGATCGGCCATGTAAACGGTTGTCTGCCCCGCCCCGTAGAGATCCCGCAACCCCGTCACCTCGCGCACCGCGCTGGCAAGCTGCGCGCCATCCACCGCCAGCACCTTCGGCTGCACGGGCGCGGCGCCGCGACTGCGCGCCAGCTCTCGCAACACTGCCAGCGAGGGCGCGTAGAATACGGATTGCTGTTCGATCAGATGGCGTCCCGGCGCCGCCTGCAGCGCCTGAAACGGCACCTGCCACAG
>CAIRBY010000739.1 GCA_903876865.1 uncultured Acidobacteriia bacterium | reverse complement strand
TCATATGGTTCTCCACGGTGGGCCACTCGTCCTTGGAAAAAACGAAAAGCAGCGTGCGTTTCTTCGCATAGGGCTTGATCCGGTCATCGCTCAGGAACTGCTTCAGTTGTTTCGAGTAAGGGCACCACGTAGCAACATAGATCAGATCCGTCTTCCAACTGGCGGAGATCGTCTTCGTGGAACCATCATCAGCCAGTGCCTGAATCGTCGTCCGGTTCGCCCCGCAACCGCTCGACAGCGACACGCCAATGCTCAGCAGCGCGATCGGCACAAATCGACCAATTGACATCACATACCCTCCATTCCGCAGCGCTCGAATCGCGCGTGCGCATCCCGATTGCAGAGAGTATATATCAACTGGACTTCTATTTCTTCCCCCATCTTTCACCCAGCCCAGTGGGACAGGCCATCGTCTTTCGTGGCCTGTCGGCTAATCCGCCTTTCCCCCGCCCCTCACCACAGCTGCCATTGCCCAAACCCCAGCGCATAGACCGCGATCAGCGCATTCGTCACCCCATGCGCCACCACCGCCTCCCCGATCCGCCCCGTACCCTTCGCCAGCCACCCGAACAGCAGCCCCGCCACAATCCCCGCCGGCCACCGCGGTCCGTGCATCAACCCGAACAGCACCGAGGAGACAGCCACACCCACCCACGGCGCCGCCCCCATCGCCACCGCCTCGAAATCCTCCGCCCCCACCCGCCGCATCACGAACCCGCGAAACGCCAACTCCTCCGCCACCGGCACCGTCACCACCGCCGCCAGCACGCGCACCGCGATCCACCCCAGCCTCACTCCCGCCGCCGCGCCCGCCAGAGCCACCGGCATCGCCGCACTCCCGCCTACGCCGCTCCACCGGTCCATCCCCACCCACACGAAGAACAACCCGATTCCCCCCGCCACCCCGCGCCATCCGCACCGCCAATCCAGCCCGCGATACGAATCCCGGAACCGCCACAGACAAGCCGCCGCCGCGACCAGCCGCAGTCCGTACAACCACTCGAACTTCCCCGTCATGGCCGCCGAGAGCATCCCCGCCGCCAGAATCGCCAGGAACGGCAGCAGGTACGCCGTCGTCGGATTCGTCCCCTGCCTCTCCATCCCCCGCCCCGCCACCTCCGCCCTTGCACCGCGCACCGCAATCCACGGCACCCGCCGCGCCGCGAAACTGAAGCACAGCGATGCCGCCGCGAACGCGATCCATCCCGCCTGCGAGTGAAACCCTCCCTCCGCGATCTCCGCCGCTCCCGCATTCCCGATCAGCACCAGAGCCGTGATCCGCACGATGTTCAGCGCATAGATGAAGAGCACCCCCGCCGGCAGCAGCAGCAGTGCCTGCGGAAAGCGGCACTCCTTGCGGAACAGCGTCAGCCACACCACCCCGAAGCCCACAATCAGAGCCATCCCTTCGAAGCCCGAGCACTCCGGCGCCACTTCCACCTGAAACTTCGCCGTACCCAGAATCGCCTTTGCCGGCTCCGCCACAATCCCCGAAACAAACACCCCCAACAGCGCCCGCACCAGTTGGAACGTCAGCTGCGTGAGCGGAGCCCACGCCGAGCGCGCCAGACCGCCCGCCATCGCCACCGCCACCGCCGCTAGCAGCGCCTGCAGCCACAAATAGCCGGTGTCCCGAACCGCCGCCGCCCACGCCCTGCCCGGTACAAACGCCAACGCAGCCAGTACGATGCCCGCCATCCCCGTGACCAGCCACGCCACCGCCACCGCATTCGCCTGCGCCACCGCCAGTCGCGGCGAATAGAGCAGCCAGGAGAGACCTGCGAAGCCCGCCATCGCCAACCCATGCCCGCCCAGCCAACCCAGGCGCACCCCGCCCCACTGCCCTTCCTTCACCGCTCCCGGCACCACCCCGTAGCGCAGAAACGCGAAGGTCACAAACACCACCGCAAACCCCACCACCCCGCGCAGTATCCACGCGCCATAGTGGCTCATCAGCGCAAGCAGGGGAACGTGCCGGGATAAGGACTCGCCATCCAGCCGGATCGAGAGCGGAATCAGTTCCGCGGCGAACAGCGCGGCGAGCAGAATCAGCGGACGAAACGCAGTCCCCGAAAAATAAAACGAGCCGGATGCGCTGGCACCCGGCTCCGGTAGTTCTCTTCCTTCAGGCAATTTCGTGTGCAGCTACTTCTTGCGGCTGCGCAGAATCAGCAGCGCGCCGCCGACCAGCGCAATTGCCGATCCGCCCGTCGCGGGGTCGATCTCCGGCGTATTCGTAGCCATCGCGCAAACCGACGCCCCCACCACCATCATCATGAGTCCCAGTATTCTCTGCATTCGTTAGCCTCCTAGAGTGCTCGTCGGCGCCTAAGCCTAAATCTGATGCCGAAAGTATGGGTAATATATCACAGATCTCGGAAATCACACACCAAGTACCTCCCAAGTACCCCGCGATTTCGGAGATCTTTCGTTCACACCCGGCCTAACTATTTATCCGCCTTAAATTCCGTTACTTAGCCCCTCCGCCCGCCCAACCTCCGCACCCCTCCGTGCCACCATCCAATCAGGGGAACCTGTTCCGGGCGCCGCACCCGCAATTCCGTACGCATCCTTACGGTTCGGACCCATAACTCCCCTGCCATCAACAAATCCACCGTAAGCATCCTTACGGTTTCAGGACGTCGCCATGTCAGTTGAACTTACCGAACCCGTCGAACTCGGCACCTGGATCGGTCGCGCCCAGGCCTTCGGCTTCATCGCCAACCACTGCTCCGTCGGCCAGGCCCAAAACCTCCGCCGCATCCGCGAAGCCGCCGCTTACAGACTCCTCAACATCACCTGGGAGGACTTCTGCCGCGAACACGCCGGCCTCAGCCGCCCCCGCGTCGATGAGTTGATTCGCAGCCTCGAGGAATTCGGCGAGAACTACTTCCGCCTCGCCGGAATCGTCCGCATCTCCGCCGATGCCTACCGCCAGATCGAGCCCCGCATTCATGGCGAACACCTGGAAATCGATGGCGAACTCGTGGAGATCGTCCCCGAAAACGCGGTCCGCATCCGCCATGCCATCATTCGCCTGCGCGCCGACCTGCGCGCAGCCCGCGATCTCGCCGAGCGTGAATCCATGCCCGCCATCGCAGACCTGCACCACCGCCTGGACCGCTGCTTTCACGAAATGAAAGCGCTGGCTTCGTCCACCCTCAGCGAAACCGAAACCGCAGGCTACCGCGGCCTCGTCAATTTCGCTCAGTGCTCGCTCCAGCGCCTCTTGAAAAACCTGCCCGAATAACCAGCCGCCTATGTCAGACTTCCAGTTTCCATGGGGCGCGGTAGTGCGATTGCAGGAACGGCTTGACCGCGGCCTGCTTGACCGTCCAGGCCTTCTCGTCCCAATCCAGCCGGACACCGTGACGCATCGAGAGATTGGCCAACAGACAAGCCGTGGAAGAGCGCACGCACGTTTCAATATCGCTGGTCGGCTTCTGGCGGCTCTTGATGCAGTCCATCCAGTTCTTCCAGTGCGGTACGTTCATCTGGCTCATCTCGTTGTTCTTCTCGAACGTCTCCGCCGCCAGCTTGCTGTTCTTGCCCGCCGGAATCACCATGCACGTGCTGCGGCTCACCAGGATGCTGCCCTCCGTCCCGTGAATCGCCGTCCCCGCGCCCATGTTGAACATCGGTAGCGGATTCGCCGTGCGGCTCTCGTACGTCATCAGGAACTTCGGATACTGGAACACCGCTTCCATCGAATCCGGCGTGTCGCGGTTGTCCGTCACATACAACTTGGCACCCATCGCCGCAATCGAAAGCGGCATCGGGTCGCCGAAGCACTGATGAATCGGGTCGATCAGGTGCACGCCCCAATCCGTCATCGCGCCGCCCGCATAATCCCAGAAATACCGGAACGTCGGGAAACTCGCCGTCTTCACGCCCCACCGGTTCGCATTGAACGGCACCTTGGGCGCCGGTCCCAGCCACATATCCCAATCCAACCCTGCCGGCGGTTCGCTGTCCGGCGGATTGCCCCAGCCTTCCTTAGAGGTCGAGCCGGATTGAAACGCGTGGCAGAACGTCACTTCGCCCAGTGCGCCACTCTTTACAATCTCCGCCGCCTTCTGGAAGTAGCCGCCCGAACGCTGCATCGTGCCCGCCTGCACCACGCGGTTGTACTTGCGCGCCGCCTGCACCATCTT
>CAIRBY010000738.1 GCA_903876865.1 uncultured Acidobacteriia bacterium | reverse complement strand
CTTCCTGATAGAGTGGATCTGATATTCATAGCGACCGCTCTCATGACTCCACAGATGACACCACAACAGGCCGCCGAACAGCTCGGCATTGCATTCGAGAAGCAGACTCCCGGTTATCTGAACCTGTGCATCCGGTCGGGGAAGCAACTCATCACTTCCGGGCACGTGAGCACGCTCAAAGGCAAACTGGGCGCGGGGCTCAGCACCGAGGAGGGGTACACCGCCGCGCGCGATTGCGCCGCGAAGATACTCAACTCCGTGTGGAACACGCACGGAACGCTGGATGGCCTGCGCGTGATCAAGTTGTTGGGCTGCGTGAACTCCGCGCCCGAGTTCATCGAGCATCACCTGGTGATCAACGGCGCGAGCGACCTGCTGCACCAGATCTTCGGCAAGGCGGGCGACGGTTTCCACGCGCGCTCCGCGGTAGGCTTCGCCTCGCTGCCCACCGGCGTGGCGGTTGAGGTGGAAGCGATCTTCGAGATCAAGGACTGATTCGCGCGCCGGCGGCGCTAGGCCCGGAAGACAGGCTCGAGGGCCGCGATGCGGGTCTTCAACGCCGTCAGTTCCTCGGATGTCAATTTCGGCAGGGGCGCGGAGACCAGATCCAGCGCGAGATCGAAGATGCGCTCGTCGCCGGGAGGCACGGCGGCCGTAATCTCCTGGTTCAAGGTGAAGCGGAGCGCGAGGCGCGCCATCTCGCGATCGTCGATCGGCTGATACCAGCACTTGGGATACTTGCGGTCGCTCTCTTTCAGATCGGCGGGCCACTTGCCGAACGCAAGCGCCTTCAGCGCCATGCGCGCCATGCCCTTGGACTTGGCCTTGGCGAGAATCTGCGGACCGAAGCCGCCGTTCTCCCAGGCGTTGGCGTTGACGGGGAAGAGGACGCTATCGAGCTCCAGCGCGTCCATCAGACGAAGCGCGGCGGGCGCATGGTGCGCGGAGAAGCCGAGGTGCCGGACCTTGCCTTCCTTGCGCGCGGCGACAAACGTCTCCGCGGCGCCGCCCGGGGCGAGGATCTTATCCACGTCTTCCAGGGAGCCGACGGCGTGAAACTGGTAGAGGTCCACGTGATCGGTGTGGAAGCGCTGCAGGGTGCGCTCAAGTTCCTCGCGGGCGCCTTTGGCATCGCGGCGGCCGGTCTTCTCCGCCAGAAACACCTTGCTGCGATAGGGCTGCAGGCCTTCGCCGAGTTTGAGTTCGGCCTCGCCATTGAAATAGGAAGGGGCGCAATCGAAGTAGTTCACGCCACGATCGTATGCGGCCGCGATGCGGCGCGAAGCCTCTTGCTGCGGCATGCCGCACACCACGATGCCGCCGAAGGCAATGATCGAGAGGTCGATTCCATTCTTATACGGGCGGCGGGGCAACTGCGTTCCCGCGCCGGATGCTACGGAGGCCGACACGGCCGCCGCGGCGCCAAGAAATCCACGACGATTCACAGGCTGGTTCCTCTGCCACGAGTCTAGCAAGCCGGGGTGCGGGCGCCGGCATCATCGGCGGCGAAGCTATTTCCGGGCCGGCGAGAGACGCAGCAGGGCCACGCCGTGGGGAGCGATGGTCTCCGCGTAGCGGCCGGACGCGGCGCCGAGTTGTTTCTGTCTCCAGAGATCGCGGACCTGCTGCGCGCCTTCCACCTGAAGGTCGGCCCACGAGGCTTCGATTTTGCGAGGCTGCTTCGCGAGATTGAAGATGCCCACCGCGAGCGAGCCATCTTCCAACTGGCGGGCGAGGATGAACTCGTCCGGGGTCTTGCGGACGATGCGCGCCTGCTTGCCGAGCGGGTCCTGATCGAGATCGATCACCTCCGCATTGCACAAGACGTTCAGCGTGAACGGGTCGAGGTGCGCCATATCGCCGGAGTAGATCAGCGGCGACGCCATCAGGGCCCACATGGACATGTAGCTGTACTGCTCGCTCGCGGTCAGTTTGGTCAACTGGGAAGGCGCGTCATTCCTGCGCGCGTCGCCCACGTAGCCGATCAGGATGTAATCCGGATCGTTCCAGCGCCCCGGCCCGGCGAACTCGAAGTGCTCGGCGTTCTTGAAGCCAATGCTGTAGAAGCCGGGGAGTTCGGCATCTTTTTCCAGGCCCAGATCGCCGGTGGTGCGCCAGCATTGCCCGCCCGCGTCGCCGCCCCATTTCCAGACATCGTTGCGGCCGTACTGGCAGAGATTGAAGACCACGTCGCGATCGAGATTGCGCACCAGATCGCCCATCTGCCGGTACGGCTTCTGCGCCTCCTCGAGGGATTTGTCGCGCGCGATCTTGTCGTAGCTGCACCAATCGTATTTGAGGAAGTCGAAGCCCCAAGCCGAGAACTGGCGCGCATCGGCCGCCTCATGCTGGTAGGAGCCCTCGTAGCGGGCGCAGGTGAGCGGTCCCGGCGAAGTGTAGATGCCCGCCTTCAGGCCTTTGCCGTGGATGTAGGAAGTGAGCGCGCTCATATCGGGGAAGTTCGCATTGGGGCGGATGTTGCCCTGCGGAGTGCGCGGCGGTTCGCCGGTTGCGGGATCGGGCTTCACCATCCAGCAATCGTCGATGTTGACGTACTGGTAGCCGAAGTCCGCCATGCCGGAGGAGACAAGCGCATCGGCGGCCGCGCGCACGAGCTTATCGGTGATGCGGTGGTAGAAGGAATACCAGTCGTTCCAACCCATCGGCGGGGTCAACGCCAGCGTGTCGCCGACCACGAGTTTGAAGGCGCGGCTTGCCTGGCCCCTGGCATTCGAAGCGCGGAGCGTGACGAGGTATTCGCCGGCCTGTCGCGGAGTCTCGCCGGAGAGGATGCCGGTCGCGGGATCGAGGCGCAGGGAGGGCGGCAATCCCGCAGCGGAGAAGCGCAGGGGGCGCACGCCGGTGCAGGGGATGCGGTAGAGGAAGGGCCTGCCGGGGCGCGCGCCGTAGACTTTGGGCCCGTGAATCGCGGGCGCGGGCGCGGGCTTGGGGGTGAGGATGGGGCGAGCGGGCTCTTGTGCATTCGCAACCGCTGCTGCCGCGGCGATCAGGGTGAGGATCAGGGAGAGTCGCATAGGACACCTTTGGTGAGCACTTACTCCACGGAAGACCATTCCATTTGGAAACACCATTGCCGGGCACCGAGCGGCGCGAGTGGCTGTGATTGCGCATCCGCCACGCTATCGCAGCGGTCGCTGGCAGGTTCCAATGCCAGGTGAGTGAAGCCGTGCCAGCCGCAGTGCGTATACCATATACCGAGGTAGGGAAGCTGCGCGGGATCGAAGCGGAACTCCAGACGTTCGGCGCCACGGAGCAACGCGGCGCGGGCGACGCTGCCCGCGGGGAATTCCGCGAAGAGCTTGGCGTAGGACCCGGCGGGCCAACCGCTGCCGACGCGGTCCAGCCGTAATCCGGGCGAAGACTCGGGCCAATCCCAGGTGTGTTTTCCGGCAAGTTCAGGGAAGCCTTTGGAGGACGCGGCATGGAGCG
>CAIRBY010000737.1 GCA_903876865.1 uncultured Acidobacteriia bacterium | reverse complement strand
CAGTCGGATCGCCTTGGGCCGCGAACACACCCGTATCGAAATGGATCGGACCCAGCCCCGATGCGGGATATGCTCTTCCGAATACCAACAATGAGAACTGCACGGTTGTCGATAACATCTTCCATGGCTGTGACTACGCCTACCAGACGACGTTTACGGTGACCGGTTCCACCACGGGTGTTCTGGAAGGACTTTGGGCCACAGACAACGCGGGAGTGAAGATCGTGCTCAACGGCGTGGATACGGGCATCGCCAGCACGCCGTGGAACACCTTTCAACTCACGCCCTTCACCATCACTACAGGCTTCGTGGAAGGCACTAACACGTTGCAGTTCGTGGTGGACAACGCGTTTGACCAGGAAAATACCGCGAACCCAAGCGGCCTTCAAGTGGTGTTCCCTACCCCCGAACCGGTTTCGATCCTTCTCCTGGGCACACTGCTGGTCGGAGTGGCGAGCGTACTGAAGAAGCGCTTGGCTTAGTCTCGTCGAGACCTTCACTTCGACCTGAGCGAATTACCAAATTCTGCCCAAACGGGCCGGGCTGACCTCCGGACCGTTTGGGTTTTCCCGTTTGAGGCGGAGTCTCGGAGATCCGCCAAGACTGCTTTCCCGACCCACCATCTCGAGAAACCGGAGAGGCGTGCGAGTTCACCACAAGGGCATTCCTCTTCCTGGAACGGCTGCCAGTCCTTGCCCGGACATCTCACAGGTCCACCCATTTCCACTCGCGTCAGTTAGCCTGCAGCGTGACTTAATGCCAAAGGTTCGTACTCTGCGAGAGCATTTGAGATTGCGCTCCGCCCGAGATTCTCAGCCCGTGCCCACGTCTCGTTTGTTTCCAACTATTATGCGAACCGTGTGCTTTGGCTATTGAACTGCTCCCAATCATCGCGTGGCGGGCGCGACGCTGGGTTGGAGTGCGCGCCTACCAAACGTTGAGAGCAGCACCAGGGGGTTAGATGAAGACGCTGGCAAGAGTACTACTCGCTTCGGCTGTGTTCGTATTGACGGCATCAGCCGATCTGTTAAGCAACGGAAGCTTTGAGCTTCCCAACATTGGCAACAATTTCTACGCGACGTACTATGGCGGTGACTCGGTCGGAATCCCCGGCTGGACAGTCACTGGCACATCGGTGGACGTAGTTTCCGTTCTTGGAAACAACTCGTACCCGGCTGAAGCGGGCAACCAGTCGATCGATCTGGCGGGCACGCCAGGACCGGGCGGCGTGGAGCAGACGTTCGCCACAATCGCCGGTTGGTCCTACAACATTTCATTCTGGGTGTCCGGCAACGGTGGCCCCCAAGCACTGAATGTCTTTTGGAACGACCCTACCCATACCTACGCTCCGGTCGCAACATTTAACACCCCCGCGGAACCCACCTGGACCCAGGAGCAAATCACACTGCAGGCGACTGGGAGTTCCTCGACGGTTGAGTTCTACACCTCGAACACAAGCAACCAGGGTCCGATGCTGGACAACGTCTCCGCAACGGCAGTCCCCGAACCGGGCTCCATCCTCCTGCTCGGCACCCTGCTGGTCGGAGTAGCGAGCCTGCTGAAGAAGCGCTTGGCCTGATTCTCGGGCGGCACTCTTCCCGATCGGTTCGACCTGTCAAACCAAACCGCACGCCTAGCGGCCCGGAGCACTCCTCCGGGCCGTTCGCCATTTCAGCAGGACGCGACAGCGCCCCACCACAATCCCGTCCCGATTCACTTCCATCCGCTCCCAAACATCGGGACTCGTTCGCTTCGCTGCGACCCGCTCCGAAGGCATCCCGTTGATTCGCATCCGTGCGGACCATCCGCCCTCAGTGGCAGTCGGATTGCTTGCATCTCCGCGGCTACACTCGATCCTCACTCAGATGCACGGGATGCCGGGCGTCCAACGTGGCGCTGCGAAAGAGGTAAGCCCGAAGGGAGAATCATGAAGAGAACCCTATGCTTGATCATCCTCGCCATGGCCGCGACCATGGCCCCCGCCATGGCGGACACGTGGACCTTCAGTTTCAACGGCCAGACAATTCACGCTACTGGCTGGCTGGAGATCACCAGCCTGGTAGCGACAGGCGGCGAAGCCACGTTCACCTATAACGGGGGCCCCTCCGTGACGGTAGACCTCCTGGCCGGATGTGCCGCCGATATCAATGGCCACTGCACCTCACCTTCGGGCCTGTTCTGGTATAACGACCAGATGTCGCCCGGCACTACCCCGCAGATTCCCCCTTACCCGAACAACCCTGGAATTGCGTTCGTCTCTGCGGACCACTCGCAGGAGTTGAACCTCTGGTACCAAACGGACATCAGCTCTTATGTTGCCTCGGGGGAGCAAAACGGAACCTACTATCCTCGGAGTGACGGCTGGGGCGAGCCTGGCACTTTCAGTCTCACCGCAGTTCCCGAACCGGGCGCCATCTTCCTCCTGCTCACCATGCTGGCCGGTGTTGCGGGAGTGGCGGGCGCAAAGAAGAAGGCCGCTTAACGACCTACCATTTGACGCTACCGCAAACAAGGGCGCTTCCGGTGCAGACCGGCAAGCGCCCTCGTTCCACCAACCGCTCTTCCTCACCCATTCCCACCCGGAACCGGTGGTTCCGGCGGCAGCGACACCTTGTTCCAATCCGGCGGCTCCACGCCGAGCAGGTAGTGCACGAAGTAATCGTCGCGATAGTGCTGATTCCCGAGCACGCCCACCCCGTGATTCTGCCCGGGAATATAGAGCATGTCGAAGTGCTTGCCCGCCTTCACCAGCGCATTGACCACCTGCATCGAAGACGTAGGATCCACATTGCTATCCATCTCCCCCACAATGATCAGTGCCCTGCCCTGCAGCTTCGCGGCATTATCCACATTCGAGGACGCCGCGTACTGCGGCCCCACCGGCCAGCCCATCCACTGCTCGTTCCACCAGATCTTGTCCATGCGATTGTCGTGGCACCCGCTGTTCGTCACCACCACCTTGTAGAACTCCGGATGGAAGAGCATCCCTCCGAGCGAATTCTGCCCGCCCGCCGACGTGCCGAAAATACCCATCCGCGAGATGTCGTACCACGGGTATTTCGCGGCCGCCGCCTTGTGCCACAGAATGCGATCCGGGAACCCGGCATCGCCCAGGTTCTGGAACGCCACATCGTGAAACGCCTTGGAACGATTGCTGGTGCCCATCCCATCGATGTGGACCACGATGAATCCCAACTCCGCCATCGCCTGATCCGCGGACAGCGCGCTGAACGTCTTCGGCACAAATGATCCCTGTGGACCGGCGTAGATGTTCTCGATCACGGGATACTTCCTGGCGGGATCGAAGTTCATCGGGCGGATGATCACGCCCCAGATATCGGTCACGCCATCGCGCCCCTTCGCCACAAACACCTCGGGATATCGGATCCCGAATTTGAGCAGCGCGGAGGCATCGGTGGTCTCGAGTTCTGCCACCACCCTCTGATCCTCGGTGCGCCGCAACTGCGAGTGCGGCGGCAGGTCCACGCGCGACCAGGTGTCCACATAATATTTCCGGTCGGCGGAGAAGACGGCGCTGTGATCGCCATCGGCGTCGGTCAACCTGGTGAGCCCCGTGCCATCGAAATTGATGCGCGCGTACTGCACGAAGTACGGGTCCTGCCCCGGAATCAGCCCGCCCGCTTCGAACACGATCTGGCGTTTGGCGTCGTCCACCTGCACCACGTTGCGGACGATCCAGTTGCCCTTCGTAATCTGGTTCTTCACCTTGCCGGTGACCCCGTCGTAAAGATAGAGGTGCTCCCACCCGTCGCGTTCCGAGGCCCAGAGAATCTCCTTGCCGTCGTTCACATCGTGCCGGTAGCGCCGCCCGCCGGAGAGTCCCGGCCCGAGCTGGTTGTAATAGATGAACGTCTTGCTCCGCTCGTCGATCAGGGTGCGCGCCTTGCCCGTTTGCGCGTCCACTTCGATCACGCGGTAGGCCTGGTGGCCGCGCTCGTTGTATTCGAACGTGAAGCCGCGGCTGTCCTTCCACCACACGGGCGCCGTGATGTCGTAGGGGTTGGGGAACAGCGCGCGCTCGATCTCGACCTCATGGCCCGTCGCCACATCGAAGAGCGCCGGATACGCGATATCCAGCGCGTCGCCCGGCTTACGGTAAGAGATGGTGGAGTGCTTCGGCTGAACCTGATCGGCCGGCGAAGATTCGATGTAGTGCACTTGACGGTCGTAACCAGGCCGCGTGTGATAGGCCGCCAGATGCTTGGAATCGGGCGACCAGGCCACGGAGCGAAGCGTGTAGTAGTTGCCCTCCGAACCATCGAAGCTCAGCGGCTTGGCAGAATCCTTACCAGCCGGATCTTTGCTGCCCACCGCGCGCAGAAACACGTTGTAGTTCTCAATCAGCGCCTCCCACTTGCCATCGAACGAGCGGCACACGGGCGTCTCCTGCGCAGCCGCGACCCCTGCCACCGGTGCGGCGCCGCTCCCACCCCGACCGGTTTGCGCCGCGCCCGCCTGAGGCGCCGGCGCACAGCCGCTCTGCCCTCGTCCGAACGCGCCACCACCGCCTCCCTGCTGCGGGAACGGCTGGTATTGCAGGCCATCCGCCGGATCGCCGCCCACTTCGGTGGGTGCTTCGAGTTCCTCGTCCACAGGCGCCTGACCGCGCCCCCCGCGGCCTCCCGCGGCCGGAATCGCGCCGCCCTTGCTGCAGCGATATTCCGTCAGAGAGCAACTGTAGAGGAAGCCGCCCACTCCGAACTCAATCGCAGTCTCGTTCCTCGTGAACGTCAGCGCGCCCGGCGCCGTACCCGCGCCACGCCCTCCGCCGCGCGCCGCCGGTGCAGCCACGAACGGTAGTTTCCACGCGGTATACGTTTGCCCTGCCACGGCAGAGACCGCCGCCGCCAGTTTCTCGTGATCGAACGCAGGCTTCTTCGTACCCGCCGCCGCATCTACCAGCACGAACTCGGTCCCTGCCGCGACGCTCTTCGAGTACCAGAAGCGATCGCTCTCGCCGATCCAGTTTGGCGTGCCCGGCAGATTCAGCACCAGCCCTTGCGTTTTCATGCGCAGCGATTGGCCGCGCTGGTAATCCGCCAGCGTGCCTTGCGCCCCAACCGGGGCTGCCATTGCGAAGAGAATTGCCGGCGCAAACACGCGCGCGGCAAACCGGACGTTGATGGATTTCATGATTCGCCTCTCTCCGGACCCTGCGCATGGAGGAGCCGGCGCTTCATCGTTGCAGTGCTTTGGTGAAGCTTACAACGGTGGCCGGATCTCAGTCAAACCGAAGCCGCCCCGGCGGAGTTGTCAGAAGCCCGCCTGCTCCGTCCGTCCGATGATCTCGTTCTGCAGCGCCGGAGTCAGGTCGCAGAAGTAGTCGCTGTATCCGGCCACGCGCACAATCAGGTCGCGGTGCTGCTCCGGATGCAACTGCGCCTCGCGCAGCGTCTCGGCCGTCACCACGTTGAACTGAATGTGGTGCCCGTCCAGCTTGAAGTACGAGCGAACCAGCCGCGCCATGTGCTCGATCCCCTCCGGACCCTCCACCAGACGCGGCGTGAACTTCTGGTTCAGCAGCGTCCCGCCGGTGCGTGCGTGATCCATGCGCGCGGCCGATTGAATCACCGCCGTGGGCCCCTTCCGGTCCGCCCCCTGCGCCGGAGAAATGCCGTCGGATTGCGGTTCGCCCGCCCGCCTCCCATCCGGCGTGGCCCCCGTCACCGAACCGAAGTAGACATGGCACGTGGTGGAAAGGTAATTCACACGGTACTCTCCCCCCTTCGTATTCGGCCGGCCGTTGATCTCATCGAAGAACAGATCGAAGAGTTCGGCCAGAATCCCATCGGCATAGGCATCGTCGTTGCCATACTTCGGAGTCTTGTTCCACAACATCAGGCGCGTCTTTTCGTGCCCTTCGAAGTTGTCGCGCAGTGCCGCGAGCAGTTCGGCCATCGTCAGGCTCTTCTGGTCGAAGACGTTGTACTTGATCGCGGAGAGGCTGTCCGTGCATGTACCCGGCGCCACGCCCATGATGTAAGTGGTGTTGTAGCGCGGACCCCCGTCGTTGTAGTCCGCTCCCCGCGCAATGCAATCGTCCACCAGCAGCGAGAGATACGGCGCCGGCATGTTCCGCGAATAGAGCCGCTCGATCACGTTGTTGCCGCGGATCTTCACCTCCACCAGGAAATGCAGTTGCCTGCGGAACGCCGCGGCCACATCTGCATAGCAGCGGAACTCCAGCGGGTCGCCGCTCTCGATGCCCACCATCTTCCCGGTACGCGGATCGCGTCCGTTATTCAGCGTGAGTTCCAGGACCTTCGGCAAATTGAAGTAGCCCGTCAGGATGTAGGCCTCCTTGCCGAAGGCGCCGGTCTCGACGCAGCCGGAAGTCCCGCCCGCGCGCGCGTCTTCGATCGACTTGCCCTGCCGCAGCAACTCCTCCACCACCATATCGGCGTTGAAGAGGGAAGGCTGCCCCCAGCCCTTACGCACAATCTCGAGCCCGCGTTTGAGGAATCGCTCCGGGTTCTTCTTGCTCAGTTGCAGATTGGAAGAGGGCTGCAGCAGCCGCATCTCGTCGATCACTTCCAGCACCAGGTAGCTGAGATCGTTCACGCCGCAGGAGCCATCCGGCTTGAGGCCGCCAGTGTTGATGTTGCAGAAGTCCGTATACGTGCCGCTCTCTGCGGCCGTGACTCCCACCTTCGGCGGCGCCGGCTGATTGTTGAACTTCACCCAGAAGCACTGCAGCAGTTCGCGCGCCGCTTCCGTGGTGAGCGCTCCGCTCGCCAGACCGTCGCGGTAGAACGGATACAGATGCTGGTCGAGATGGCCGGGGTTGAAGGCATCCCACGTATTCAGTTCCGTGATCACGCCCAGATGGGTGAACCAGTAGGCCTGCAGCGCCTCCTGGAAATCGCGCGGCGCGTGTGCCGGCACGCGGTGGCAGACCTCGGCGATCCTCTCCAACTCCGCCTTGCGTTGCAGGTTGCTCTCGGCCGCAGCCATCTCCGCGGCCTTCTCCGCGTGGCGTTCGGCGAGGCGGATCACAGCATCGGCGGCGATCGCCATGGCGCGCAATTCCTGCTCTTTGTCGTAGGCCCGCGGATCGTTGAAGAAATCCAGCTTCGCGATGCTCGCCGCCACATCCCGCTTCAAATCGAGCAACCCCTTGCGATAGATCACGTCTCCCAGCACCGTGTGGCCGGGCGCGCGCTGCTCCATGAACTCCGTGTAGACTCCGGCCTCGTAGGCGCACTTCCACTCCGGCGTCATCTCCGCGAACATCCGGTCGCGCATGCTGCGGCCCTGCCAGTAGGGGATGACCTCGTCGCGCTGGATTCGCCTGGCGTCATCGTCCACGCAATACGCGATCTTCTCGCGCGTGTCGAGAATCTCGAAATCCTCCAGCGTGTGGCAACAGAGTTCCGGATAGGTGGGCGTGCCCTTCGGACTCGGCCCCCGCTCGCCCACAATCAACTCCTCGGCGCCGATATAAATCGTGCGGTTGGCCAGCACATACTCCAGCGAGCGGGCGCGCAGGACTGGCGGCGAAAGTGGCCCAGCCTGCCGGTAAAAGGCCGTCAACAGGCTGGCGCGTTCCAGCGAAAGCCACGGCTTCGTATCCAGACTCTCTTGGCGCAATCGAGCGACTCGTTCCGTCATGTCATCCTCCCACCGTCACCTGCAAACCTGCCCTCGTCAGAACCTCGCGAAACCGTTCCAGATCCGCCGCCGCGGGTTGCGGCGTAGCCTCCAGCGCGTACTCCCGGCCCAGCCGCACATACTTGGCAATACCGGTCCGGTGATAGGGCAGCAGCGTCACCGGCACGGGCGGCAGACCGGAGAGATACCCGGCGAACTGTGCCATCGCTTCTTCGCTATCGTTGATGCCCGGGATCACCGGAATGCGTACCGTCACCGCGTGCCGCCGGGCCAGCAGCGCCTCCAGATTTCGCAGAATCGCTTCATTGCGCACCCCGGTGTGCAGGCGATGCTGCTCCGGATCCATCAGCTTGAGATCGAACAGAATCCGGTCCGCCAGCAGAGCCGTGCTCAAAAAGGTCTCCGCCTGTGCGAAGCCGCAGGTCTCAATCACCGTCCCGATCTCCCGCTCCTTGCAGGCGCGCAGAAACGCGCTCACGAATCCCGGTTGAGAGAGCGGCTCGCCACCGGAGAGCGTCACCCCTCCGCCCGAGTCGTCGAAGAAGATGAGATCCCGCTCCACCTCCGCGATCAGTTCCGTGAGCGTGTAACGCCGCCCCAGGATCTGCCGGGCCTCGGCCATGCAAATCCCGGCACAGGTACCGCAGTAATCGCAGGCGTCCGAGGTCTCCACCCGGCCATCCACTTCCCCGATGGCATGCTGCGGACACACGCCAGCGCACTCCAGGCAGTGGCGGCAGCGCTCCTCGAAGTACACACGGTCCGGCAGAAAGCGCTGGCTCTCCGGGTTGTGGCACCACGCACAGCAAAGCGGGCAGCCCTTAAAGAAGATCGTGGTGCGAATCCCCGGACCATCCTGCGTGGCGAAGCGCATTACGTTGAGCACGCACGCAAGTTCCTGCCTGTCGGCGCAGGCTGCGGGCCGAGTTGAGGGCGGCGATTCCATATCCGGAGAAACAGGCCTGATGACTACACATCAGTATGACATTTCACACCAGCTTCCGCCTGCCAACCCCTCGCCCCCGCGCACCGTAGCGCAGACACTCCCGCCAGCTTCCGCCGCACCTGGTGGGGCGGACGCCCCCGTCCGCGCGGGACCCTGGTCCCGCTATTCCCTCGAAGCATCAACTGTCCACGACGATCGAAAGGCCGGAGCACCAGCCACCTACCCGCCGCAACCCGCAACCCCCTACCCCAGGAATCGCGTCCACCGGATCAGCATCAGCAGCCTCGTCATCCAGCGCGCATAGGTCCCCGCATCCATGCCCCACGGGGGCGCCACCGGCAGAATATGCTGCACCGCGATCGTCTGCGAATCGGTGAATTTGAGAATGCCTTCCGCCCCGTGCCGCCCGCGCAGCCCGGACTCCTTCATGCCTCCGATCGGCGAATCCACAGACGCCCATGTCGCCGCGTACGCCTCGTTGACATTCACGCTGCCAAAACGCAGCTTCCGCGCCAACCGCACCCCGCGCGCCACGTCCCGCGTCCAGACGCTCGAACTCAAGCCGTACTTCGTATCGTTCGCCTGCTCGATCGCCGCCGCCTCCGAGGCAAAGGGATAGAGCGCCACGACCGGTCCGAACGTCTCTTCCGCATACGCCTTCATGCCCGCACGCACGCCCGTCAGAATCGTGGGCTCGTAAAACAACGGTCCCGCCTCCGGCCTCCGGCATCCTCCGGCCAGCAGCGTCGCGCCCTGCCCGAGCGCATCGCGAACGTGATCTTCAACCGTCGTCATCTGGCGTTCGGAGGTGAGCGAACCCACCTCTACCGAGTAATCCAGCGCCGCGCCCAGCCGAAGCGCCTTCGTTCGCTCTACGAACCGGGATACGAAGCCGCTCCACAGCGTTTCGTGAACCAGGATCCGCTCGATCGAGACGCAGATCTGCCCGCCCGCCGCGAAGCAGCCGCGCACGGCGCCGTCCACAGCCTTCTCCACATCCGCATCGTCCAGCACGATCATCGGGTTCTTCCCACCCAGTTCCAGCGAACAGCCGATCAGCCGCTCCGCCGCCTGCCGCGCCACCAATCGCCCGGTCGCGCCGCTGCCCGTGAACATCACGAAATCCACGTGGTCGCAGACCGCCGGACCCACCACCGGACCCTCACCCGTCACCACCGCCAACACTTCCGCGGGGAGCCCGGCTTCGCGCAGCAACGCCACGGCCCACAGCGCGGTCAGGCTGGTCTGCGCATCCGGCTTGAGCACGGCCGCGTTGCCCGCCATCAGCGCCGCCACGGCATCCGTGATCGCCAGAGTTAGCGGATAGTTCCACGGGACAATGAAACCCACCACTCCAATCGGCGGCCGCACTTCCCAGGTCCGCGTCAATAGTGGCAGCGCGCCCTTCCGGCGGCGCGCCCGCAACAACCGGTGGGCATGCAGGGCGTAATAGCGCGACACGATGGCCGTGTCCAGCACCTCCTCGAGCGCGTACCGCCGCGCCTTTCCCGTCTCCAGTTGAATCAGATCCAGAACTTCGTCCTGGCGTTGCAGCAGCAGGTCGTGAAACCGCAGCAACACCTGGGCTCGCTCCGCGAAGGTACGGGCCGCCCAAGCCGGCTGCGCCTGCTTCGCCAGCATCACCGCGCCTTCCACGTCCGCCCGAGTCCCCGCCGGAATGCCTCCCAGCACTTCGCCCGTAAAAGGTGCGCGGACCGGAATCTCGGCACGCGCCCCCCCCGCCAGGCTCACTTGCGCAAGCAGCTTGCCGAACAGCGCCGGCCCGACCCGCTCAGAGAGCCGCACTTCGAATCCCATAGCCCGTGGGCTAGAATAGCACCCGCGCCTTTTGCAGTCACGCGTCTTTCTTAAGCATTGACATGGCCTCGCTTCCGGCCTAACCTGAAATCGGATTTTTTTGTCCGTAATTCAACAACGAGCCACACCATGGACGTGAACGCGCCGTATTCCAGCCAGCGCCTCTCGGGCACGGACGCTGCCTTTCTCTACCTGGAGAGGAAAGAGATTCCACTCCACATTGCCTGCGTCGCAATGTTCGAAGAGCCCATCCCATTCGAAGAGTTCGTGGCCGCGATCGATTCCAAACTCCACCTGGTCCCGCGCTACCGCCAGGTCGCCGCCTCCCCGCCCTTCAACATCGGTTACCCTCACTGGGAGTACGACCCCCGCTTCGAGATCCGCCGCCACATCCTCCGCATCACCGCGAACTCTCCCGGCGGCGAGGCCGAGTTGGAAGAACTCGCCGGACGCCTCTTCAGCGAGCTGATGAACCGCGATAAGCCGCTCTGGGAGATCTACGTCGTGGAAGGGCTCGCGGGCGGGCGCGGAGCCCTGATCGTCAAAGTGCATCATGCCCTGGCGGATGGAATCGCCGGCGCTTCCCTGCTCCGCATCATGCTCGATTCCACGCCGGAAGGTTCGCACGCCACCAGCAAGCCGCACTTCCAGCCGCCCGCGCCGCCCCGGCCACCCTCGCTCACCGAGGCGCTCACCAGCGCCATTCACGGCTCCCTGGAGAACCTCGTCACGGCCGAAGCCGGGCTCCTCGATATCGCCCAGAGCCTGCTCACTCAAAGCACCCAGGAGGGGCTCGCGGGCTTGGCCACCCTCTTGCCCGAGATCGCCGCACCGCTACAACGCCTCCCCTTCAACAAGCCGTGTGGCGGCGTGCGCAACTTCTGCTGGGCGGAATTCGACTTTGCCGACGTCAAGGCCATCCGCGCCGCTCTCGGCGGCACCGTGAACGATGTGGTCCTGACCGCGGTCACTCGCGCCATCGCCAACTACGTCAAGCTGCACGGCGAACCCGTCCGGAATCGCCTCATGCGCGTAGTCTGCCCCGTCAGTGTGCGCAAAGACGGTTCCGCCGATAGCCTCGGCAACCGCATCTCGTTCCTGCCCGTAACCCTGCCGATGCACGCTCGAAACCCTGTAGAACATCTCCAGGCCATCGCCCTCCGCACCGCCATTATGAAGAGCGCACGGGCCGCGGAACTCGTCGGCATCGCCGCCAGTTGGCTCGGCGCCGCCCCTCCCCCCGCCCAGGCCTTGTTCTGGTGGGGAATCCCGCTCGTGCCGATGCCGGCGCCAATCCTGAACCTGATCTGCACCAACGTTCCCGGATCTCCCGTGCCGCTATACACCGTCGGCAAACGCATGCTGGCGGCCTTTCCCCACGTACCCACGGGCTATGAACTGGGCGTGGGAATCGCAGTGCAGAGTTACAACGGCAGAATGTGCTTCGGCTTCACCTCGGACGCGGCCGTGGTCTCTGACCCAACCCGGCTGCGCGATCTCCTCCGCGCTTCCTGGGCGGAACTCTGCCTGGCAGCCGGCATCCGCCGCCCGTCTGCTCCGAAACAAGCTCCGAAACCCAGACGCGCGGCCGCACGGAAGCCGCGCAAGTCGGTGATTGCCGAACCAGACGCCTATTCCGATGTTGCGCCCCCGCCCCTGCAAGCGAAGAAGCAGAGGAAAACCGCGTGACCCCTATGCCAGATCCATCCCTTGCCCTGCACCCCGATCTCCGCGGCCGCGTGGCCCTCGTCACCGGCTCCAGCCGTGGCATCGGCAAAGCCCTCGCCCTCCGCCTCGCCGCCGAAGGCGCGGATGTCGTGGTCGCCGCCAAGAGCGAGCAGTCCACCGATCGCCTGCCCGGCAGCATCCACCAGACCGCGGAAGAGATCCGCGCCCTCGGACGCCGCGCCCTTGCCGTTCCCTCCGACGTGCGCGACGAAGAGGCCATCCGCCGCCTGATCGAACGCACCATCGAAGAATTCGGCCGCCTCGATATCCTCGTTAACAACGCCGGCGCAATCTGGCTCCAGTCCATCCTGCAAACCCCGCCCAAGCGCTTCGATCTCGTGATGGGCGTCAACGTCCGCGCCGCCTACGCCGCCTGCCACTACGCGCTGCCGCACATGGTCCGGCAGCAGTGGGGCCACGTGTTGAACATGTGCCCTCGCCTCTCTACTTCGCCCTCGCCAGGCAAGGTCGCCTATATGATTTCGAAACTTGGCATGGCCTATGTCGCTCTCGGTCTTGCCGCCGAGCACTCCGCCGACAACATCGCCGGCAACACGTTATGGCCGCGCACCATCGTCGAAAGCCAGGCCTCCATCAACTGGAACATGGCTGGCCGCTCGCAGTGGCGCACGCCGGAGATCCTCTGCGATGCCTCCATGGCGATCTTCTCCCGCGAACCGCGCACCGCCACCGGCCGCCAGTGGATCGATGAGGAGGCGCTCACCGAACTCGCCGGCGTCACCAACTTCGATCACTACTGGTGCGAAGGCAAGCCACCCGCCCACCCCATCTACATCGACAAATGGTGAAACGCGACATTCTAGGCCTCGGCCGCCTCGCCATCGAGGGCACACTGCGCCTCACCAACATCGTCGAGGCGATGCACCGGAAGATCGGCGGCGTGCCCGGCGGCGTGCCCGGCACCGCGCTGATCTATGAAAGCGTTCGCGCCCTCACCCGCCTCACCGGACGCGCCATCGATCTTTTCCCGGCCCTCCCCGAAGGCGCCACCACCGCGGAACGCGAAGCCTGGCTCGCCGCCCTCAACGGCATCGTCGGCGATCACCTCGCCGCTACCAACAACCCGCTCGCCATTCCCATGCGCCTGCTGCCCAAAGGCGCGCCCACCCGCAAACTCGCCGTCCTCATTCACGGCCTCTGCATGAACCCTCGCCAGTGGACCCGCAATCGCCACAACCACGGCAGCGCCCTTTCCCGCGACCTTGGCTATGCCCCGCTCCATCTCCACTACAACAGCGGCCTGCACGTCTCCACCAACGGCCGCGAGTTCGCAGCGCTCCTGGAATCGCTCGTAGCGCAGTGGCCCCTCCCGGTGGAAGATCTCGTGATCGTCGCCCACAGCATGGGCGGTCTGGTGTCGCGCAGCGCCTGGCATTACGCTTCCGAGGCCGGACACACCTGGCCGCACCGTTTGCACAAACTCGTCTTCCTCGGCACGCCGCACCATGGCGCACCGCTCGAACGCGCTGGCAATTGGCTCGACACCGCGCTCCAGTTGAGCCCTTACACCACGCCTCTGGCCGCAGTGGGCAAACTCCGCAGCGCCGGCATCACAGATCTCCGCTACGGCAATCTGCTGGATGAAGACTGGGAACACCTCGACCGCTTCGCCCCCGCCGGCGATCGCCGCCGCCCCCTGCCGCTGCCGGCAAACGTGCAGTGCTTCGCCATCGCCGCCGCCGGGGACCGCATCGTCCCCGTAGACAGCGCCTTCGGCCGCCACCCCGATCCGCGCCGCGCCTTGCCCTTCGGCGAATCGCACCTCATGCTGGGGCGCGACATGAACCACTGGGACCTGCTCAACCGCCGCGCGGTCTACCAGCAGCTTCTGAGCTGGCTCACTTGACGGCTTCTTCCTCCACACCAGGGCTGATGCGGCTCGCCTCTTTCCACAATTCGAAAGCGGCGAGATCCATCTCCTCCTCCGCGATGTTCACCGGGATCGCAGCAAGCTCCCCCTGCTCCTCGGCGACGGGCCATTCCAGGCTTTCCATAAGAACTCTCCACGAAAATCGAAATCAGAGCACCGTATCCGCAATCAGCCTAAGCCGGATCTCCACCTCTTGTCAATGCCTTCCCGCCCCGGGGAACGCTGCGCTATCGCCCCGTGAATAACGGAGCCCGCTTCTCCAGGAAGTGGGCCACGCCTTCCTTGAAGTCCTCCGTTCGCAGGCTCTCGAGCATCGCCCGCTCGGACGCAAGCGTGGCCTCTTCCAGGCTCTGAAACAGCGCGCGATAAACCTGTCCTTTGATCGCCGCCATCGAGCGGGGCGAGACCTGCGTGGCCAGTTCCCGGGCGTACGCACGCACGTCCCGCATGAAGCTCTCCACGGGAAATACGCGATTCACCAGCCCCAGCCGCAGCGCCTCTTCCGCGCCCACCATCCGCGCCGAGAACAGCAGGTCGAGCGCATTCCCGAGCCCCACCAGCCGCGGCAGCATCCACGCCGTCCCGTACTCCGCGATCAGGCCGCGCCGCGCGAACGCCGTGCTGAACTTCGCCTCCGTAGACGCAAACCGCAGGTCGCAATACAGCGACAGGATCATCCCCAGCCCCACCGCGTGCCCGTTGATCGCGCCGATCACCGGCTTGCTCAACGAGGGGAAGTAGGAGTACGTCCCCTGGAAATCCGGCGGCACCCGCTCGCTCGCGCTTCCCGCCGGCGCGTGCCGCAGCGCATGGTCGGCGCCCTCCGGCAGCCCGCCGGATTCGACGAGCTCCGCCAGCAGGGACATATCCGCGCCCGCGCAGAAGCCCTTCCCCGCGCCCGTCAACACGATCACGCGGACTGTTTCGTCGCCCTCCGCCTCGCCCATCGCGTGCCGCACTTCCTTCCCCATCCGCCCCGTCCACGCATTCAATTTGTCGGGGCGATTGAGCGTGATGATGGCGATCCCTTCAGATACCTCGTAGATGATTTCCATGGCTAGTTGCGAGCTTCCCACACTACCGGCCGGTGCTGCCGGCTCCATTCGTCGATGTGCGCGTGATAGCGTTTCTCCAGCACACCGCGTTTGATCTTGAGTGTCGGCGTCATCGCGTCGTTTCCGATCGTCCACGGTCCGTACACCGCCGCCACGAAGCTCACCCGTTCGTGCGGATCCAACTCCCGGTTGATCTCGTTCAGCAGGTCCATCAAGGCTGCTTCCACCGCCGCCCGCTCCACCGGGTCGGCGCCGCGCTGCCTGGATTCCTCCGAAAGCAGGACCACCGCGAAGGGGTGTGGCATCCCCAGCCCCATCAGGCAGCAGGCCTCCACCATGGGGTGCGCCATGAACTGGTTTTCGATCGGAGCGGGCGACACATACTTGCCCTTGCTCGTCTTGAACTGCTCCTTCACGCGCCCGATGATCTTGAGCTGGCCATCGGCTTCGATCCGTGCCACGTCGCCCGTCCGGATGTACCCGTCCTCCGTGAACATCGCCAGCGTGGCCTCCGGCGCGCGGTAGTATCCCATCATGTTCATCGGGCTGCGGATCAGCAACTCGTCATGCTCCCCCAGTTTCGTTTCCACTCCCGGCAGCGCCGCGCCCACGTACCCCGGCCGCAGCGATCCCGGCGCGGGCAGGTGCGTAATCAACGTCTCCGTCATCCCGTAACCTTCCGAGAGATTGAGCCCCAGCTTGCGATACCACAGCAGGATTTCCGGTGGCAGGTAGGCCGCGCCCGAAGCCGCGTGCTGCACCGTACTGAGCCCCAGTTGGCGCAGAATCCGCGCCTTCACCGGCCGGTTGAGAATCGGAATTCGCAACAGTGTCTCCAACCGCTCCCGCGGGATCTTCGCGAACACACCCTGCTGGATCTTCAACAGCAGCCGCGGTACGGAAAGAAAAATCGTCGGCCGCGCCCGCTTCAGGTCCGCGATGAAGGTCTCGACCCCCTCGGCGAAGAACACGCGGCATCCCAGCAGAACCGCCGTACACTCCAGTCCGGCCCGCTCCACGATGTGCGCCAGCGGCAGGTAAGAAATGAACCGCTCCTTCTCCGTCAGCCCGATCAGCTTCACCAGCGCGCCGGCGTTATATGCCAGGTTTGAGAAGCTGTGCATCACGCCCTTGGGAACGCCCGTCGTGCCGCTCGTGTAGATGATCGTCGCCAGTTCGTCCATCTCCCGCACCGGCGTCCCGCTCAGCGGCGGGGTGGCCGCAACCACCGCGTCCCACCTCAGCCCGTCCTGCACTGCCGCCGTCGGGAACCGCACCGCCGCCTCTCCGGGTGGAATCCCTGCCATCGACGTTTCCAGAAGATCCGTGGCGCCCAGGAAGCACGCCTTCGCCCCGCTGTGCTCCAGAATATTCCGTACCGATTGCGCCTTCAACGAAGGGTAAACCGGCACGGTCACATACCCCGCCATCCAGATCGCCAGATCCGCCAGCATCCACCACGCGCAGTTCCGGGAGAGGATCGCGACCCTCGTGCCCGGCTCCCACTCCTGCGCCTTGAGATAGGCGGCCACCCGCCGGACCTCGTCCGCCGCCTGCCCCCACGTCCACTCGCGAACCGATCCTCCGGCCACCGGCTGGGTCAGGAACACCTGATCCCGCCGGCTCTTTTCCCACCGGTACAGGCACTGCAGTGCGAGCTGGTCTTCTGTTACATAGCCCATCGTGGCGCCTCCGGAGTGCGCGTCGGTTCACATGCCTTTTGCCTTGCGAACCGCGGCCGTCAGCGCTGGCACCACAGCAAATAAATCGCCCACGATGCCGTAATCCGCAACTTCAAAAATCGGCGCGTTCTCGTCTTTGTTGATTGCGATAACCGCCTTCGAACCCTTCATTCCCACCAGATGCTGAATCGCGCCGGAGATCCCCACCGCGATGTAGACCTTCGGCGAAACGCTCTGCCCCGAACTGCCGACCTGCCTCTCCATCGGCAGCCAACCGTTGTCGCAAATCGGCCGCGATGCGGCAAGCTCCGCCCCCAGCGCCTGCGCCAGCTCCTCCACCAGTGGAATGTTCTCCTTCTCCTTGATCCCCCGCCCTACCGACACGATCAGCGGCGCCGCCGTCAGATCCACACTCTTCTCCGACACCCGGAATCGCTCGCCAGGCACGCTGCGGATCATCGCGGCCTCGAGTTTCGGCTCGAACGTCTCGACCTCGCACGCCCCCGCTTCCACCGTCTCCGGCCGGAACGCACCCGCCTGCGTCGAAACAAAACACGGCCCCGGGCCGCGATGCAGGTAGTCGCCGCTCAACTTCCCTTGCAGCAATTGCCGCACGAACACCGGTTGCCCGCCATCCATGCGGATCCCCACCACGTCCGCGATCAGCGTCTCTCCAAACCGCGCCGCCAGTCTCGGAGCGAAGTCCCGCACCTGGTATGTGTGCGGCATCACCACATACGTGGGCCGCACTGCCCCAATCAATTGCTCCAGGGAAGCAACATAGCCGTCCGCCGTATAGGCCGCCAGCAGTTCATGCGCCACGCCATACACTCGCGCCAGTTTCTTCTGCGCAACCTCCGCCGCCGGACCCTCGGGACGCTCGCCCGCCACCGCTGCCAGTAGCGGCTGCCCGATTTCCGCCGCCAGTTCCTGCCCCGCCGCCAGCGCCTCCCAGGAGATGCGATTCCACACCGCAAGCCCATCCTGCGTTCGGAATTCCAGTACCACCAGCACGCCGCTCATATCACTCGCACCTCGAACTGGAGCACATCCGCCAGCGCCGCCGCCGCTTCCGTAGGAGTGCCGCCGATCATCCGCGTCTCCTTCTTCTTCTGCGGCGGATACACCCGCTCCAGCGAGACCGTAGCCTCTGGCATCGCCCCTGCCGCCACCCGCCGGACCTCCTTCGTCTTCGCCTTCTTAATTCCCATCAGCGTCGCGTACCGCAATTTGCTGATCCCCGATTGAATCGTCAACAGCGCGGGCAGCGGCATCTCGACCGTCTGGAACCAGCCCTCCTCCAACTCGCGCTTCACCCGGATTCTCCCGCCGCTCTCCTCCAACTCGATCTCCATGATGATCGTGGCGTGTGGAATTCCCAACACCTCCGCCATCACCACGCCCGTCTGTCCCAGCCCCAGATCCTCGGACTGTAGCCCGGTGAGAATCAAATCCGCCTTCTCGTCCGCAATCGCCGCCGCCAGCAGCCGCGCTACCCCAAACGTATCCATCCGCACCAAATCCTCGGCTTCCACGTGGATCGCCCGGTCCGCGCCCTTCGCCAGCGCTTCCCGCATCGTCTGCGTGGCCCGCTCCGGGCCGGCGCACAACACCACCACTTCGCCGCCGTGCTTTTCCTTCAGCAGCAGCGCCGCTTCCAGCGCGTACGCGTCCGGCTCGTTGATCTCAAAGCTGAGTTCCCCTTCGTCCAGCCACCTGCCGCTGGAATCGATGTGGATGAGAGAGTCCCGGACGGGAACCTGCTTCACCGCCACGATGATCTTCATTGCGAATTGTCCGCGGGAGCCGCGCCTGCGAACCTGGGAAAAACTGCTTCCGCAAGCTGCATTTCCCTCTTGCGTTGGAATTTACCCGTGGGTAAGATATCAAGTGCGAAGACCGCTGTCAATCGTTTTATGCCTAAAGACACTGCTCTCTTACCCACCCACGTCGCGGCCTTCGCCAACCGCCGCCGGGACCCCGGAACCAAACGTGAGGCAGTGTTGAAAACCGCCGCGGAACTCTTCCTCGAAAAGAGCTACGGACGCACCTCGATGAACGATGTCGCCCAGCGCCTGAGCATCACCAAGCCCGCCCTCTACCACTACTTCCGGAACAAGGAAGAGATCCTGATCGAGTGCTACCGCCTGGGCACGGGCCTGATCGAAGAGATCCTCAACGAAATCGCCGAGCATTGCGGTACCGGCCTCGAAAAAGTCGAGGCCTTCATCTATTCCTACGCCAACGTCATGACCGTGAACTTCGGACGTTGTGTCATGCGCCTCGACGACGCCGATCTCTCCCCGGACGCGCTCGGCGAAGTCCGCAAATACAAGCGAAAGATCGATCGCCGCCTTCGCTCCTTCATTCAGGAGGGGATCGACGACCGCACCATCGCTCCCTGCGATCCCAAAATCGCCGCCTTTTCCATTGCCGGCGCCCTCAACTGGATCTGCCATTGGTACGAACCCGAAGGCGCCCTGTCGGCCGAAGAAATTGCCACCCAGTTCGCGCGGACCCTCACCCGGGGACTCGCCGCCCCGCGCACATCCGCCCGCCCGCGCGTAGCCGGGAAATAGGAGCCGTAATGATTTCCGAACCACTCTTGAATCAAGCCGAAGCTCAGCCTCTCATCCGCACCGCCGCCGTACTCGGAGCCGGCACCATGGGGTCGCGCATCGCCGCCCACCTCGCCAACGCCGGCCTCCCGGTCGTCCTCCTGGACATCCCCGCCGCCCCACCCTCGCTCGATGCCCTCAAGAAGAGTAAGCCCGCGGCCTTCTTCGACCCCTCGATCGCCTCCCGCATCACCATCGGGAATTTCGACGACGATCTCGCCCTGCTCTCCGCCTGCGATTGGGTCATCGAAGCCGTCACCGAGAATCTCGCCATCAAACAGGCGCTCATCGAGAAGATCGCCCCGCACCTGAAGCCCGATGTGATCCTCACCACCAACACCAGCGGGATCCCCATCGCCTCCATCGCCGCGGCCATGCCCCCGCAACTCCGCAAGCGCTGGTTCGGCACCCACTTCTTCAATCCCCCGCGCTACATGCGCCTCGTCGAAATCATCGCCACGCCAGAATCCGACCCGGCCGCGGTCGCAACCATTGCCCAATTCGCCGACGTTCGCCTCGGCAAGGAAGTCGTCTTCGCCCGCGATACCCCCAACTTCATCGCCAACCGCATCGGCGTCTTCATCATGCTCGAAGCCGTCCGCCTCATGCAGGAGTTGGACCTCACCATCGAGGAAGTGGACGCCCTTACCGGCACCGCCATCGGCTGGCCTCGCACCGGCACCTTCCGCCTCGCGGACCTGGTGGGCTTGGACGTCCTCGCCCACGTCGCCGCCAACTTCGGCGGTGGCCTCACCCTCCCGCCCTTTTTCCAATCCATGCTCGAGCGCCGCTGGCTCGGCGACAAAACCAAACAGGGCTTCTACAAAAAGCAGAAGGACACCGATGGCAAGGATCTCCGCCTCGCCCTCGACTGGAAGACCCTCGAATACCTGCCCGCCTCCAAGCCCAAACTCCCCTCGCTCGAAATGGCGAAAAACTCCGAACGCCTCGCCGACCGCCTCACCCAGCTCCTCTCCGGCGACGTCAAGCGCGATAAGGCCGCCCACTTCCACTGGCAACTCCTCACCGCCCTCTGGAACTATGCCGCCGGGAGCCTCCCGGAAATTGCAGACGATGCCTCCAGCGTCGATCGCGCCATGCGCGCCGGCTTCAACTGGGAGATGGGCCCCTTCCAACTCTGGGATGCCGCCGGCGTCTCCACCACCCTCGAGCGCATGCGCGCCGCCGGACAACCCGTCAGCCCCAACGCCACCCGCCTGCCCGATTCCGGTTGCGTTTCCTGGTACCGCCACGAGGGCGCCGAAGTCTTCGACCTCGCCACTGCCTCCTACCGCCCCGTCCCCAAAGCCGCCGGCATCGCCCGCGTCGCCAACTTCCGCACGCCCACCCGTATCGTCAAACACAATCCCGGCGCCTCCCTCATCGATCTCGGCGATGGCATCGCCTGCCTCGATCTCCACTCCAAGAAGAACGCCATCGGCGAGGATATCGTCCGCCTCGTCACCGACACCCTCCGCGCCGAATCCGACCCCGTCCGCAACTTCAACGCCTTCGTCATCACCGGCGACGCCGACAACTTCTCCGTCGGTGCCAACCTCATGCAACTCCTCCTCAGCATCCAGGAAGGCGAGTGGGATGACGTCGAATTCGCCGTCCGCGCCTTCCAGCGCATGACTGCCTCCATCAAGTTCTGCCCCCGCCCCGTGGTCGTCGCGCCCTTCGGCTTCTGCTTTGGCGGCGGCGCCGAGATGGCCCTCCACGCCATCCGCCGTCAGGTCCACGCCGAACTCTACATGGGCCTCGTCGAAACCGGCGTCGGCCTGCTCCCCGGCGGCGGCGGCTGTAAGGAGATGACCCTCCGCGCCGTCGATTCCGGCGCAGCCATCGAGACTGCCCTCCGTCACAACTTCGAGACCGTCGCCATGGCCAAGGTCTCCACCTCCGCCGTCGAAGCCCGCCGCCTCGGACTCCTCCTCCCCGGCGATGGCATCACCATGAACCGCGAGCGCCTCCTCCACGATGCCAAAGAGCGCGCCCTCGATATCGCCGGCTCCGGCTATGCCGCTCCCCTCCCACGCACCGATATTCCCGCCCCCGGCGAGAACCTGCTCGCCACCCTCAAGCTCGGCGTCTACCTGATGCGCCAGGGCGAGTACATCAGCGATCACGATGTCAAGGTCGCCAACCACGTCGCCTACGTTCTCTGCGGCGGAGCCGTCACTCCCGGCACTCCCATCAGCGAGCAGTACCTCCTTGACCTCGAACGCGAGGCCTTCCTTTCCCTCTGCGGCGAAAAGAAAACCCAGGAGCGGATTGCCTTCACCCTCAAAACCGGCAAACCGCTTCGCAACTAGAGCTTCGCAACTAGAGATGGAGCTACATGAGAGAGGCAACCACATGAGAGAGGCAACCACATGAGAGAGGCAACCACATGAGAGACGCAGTCATCGTCAGCGCCGTCCGCACAGCCTGCGGCAAGGCCCCCAAAGGCGCCCTCCGCGCCACCCGCCCGGATGACCTGGGCGCATTCGCCATCAAGGGCGCCCTCCAACGTGTCCCCGCCCTCGACCTGAAGGAGATCGAAGACGTCATCATCGGCTGCGCCATGCCGGAAGCCGAACAGGGCATGAACGTCGCCCGCACCGCCTCCCTGCGCGCCGGCATCCCCATCGAAGCCGCCGCCATGACCATCAACCGCTTCTGCGCCTCCGGCCTCCAGGCCATCGCCCTCGCCGCCGAACGCATCCGCGGCGGTGGCGCCGAGGTCATCGTCGCCGGCGGCGCCGAATCCATGTCCTTCGTCCCCATGGGCGGCAACAAAATCTCCCTGAATCCCTGGCTCGTCGAGCACTATCCCGATTCCTACCTCTCCATGGGCCTCACCGCCGAGCGCCTCGCCAGCCGCCACCACATCACCCGCGAGATGTCCGACCAGTTTGCCTTCGAAAGCCACCAGAAGGCGCTCGCCGCCCAGGCCGCCGGCAGTTTCACGGACGAAATCGTACCCGTCCCCGTCACCTTCGCCGCCCCCGATGCGAAGTCCAAACTCCGCCGCACCGAAATCGAATTCAAAGTGGACGAGGGCCCTCGCGCCGATACCTCCCTCGACGCCCTCTCCAAACTCAAGCCCGTCTTTCACGCCCGCGGCGCCGTCACTGCCGGAACCTCCTCCCAGATGTCCGATGGTGCGGCTGCCGCGGTCGTGATGTCCGGGGAACGCGCCCGCGCCCTCGGCATCCCACCCATCGCCCGCTTCGTCGCCTACGCCTATGCCGGATGCCTGCCCGAGGAAATGGGCATCGGCCCCGTCTACGCCATCCCCAAGGCCCTCAAACTCGCGGGCCTCGCCTTAGACCAGATCGACCTCATCGAATTGAACGAAGCCTTCGCCGCCCAGTCGCTCTCCGTCATCAAACTCCTCGGTCTGGATCCCGCGAAGGTCAACGTGAACGGCGGCGCCATCGCACTCGGGCATCCCCTCGGCTGCACCGGCGCCAAACTCACCGCCACCCTGTTACAGGAAATGCAGCGCCGCAAGGCAAAATACGGTATGGTCACCATGTGCGTCGGCGGCGGCATGGGAGCGGCGGGAATCTTCCAGAATCTGAATTGAGAGGTGAATGACGTGTCCACACCAAACCTGAGCCTACTTGCAAAACGCGTCAAAGGCGGCAGCTTCCTCACCGAGGAGCGCCGGCCCGAAGACATCTTTACCCCGGAGGATTTCTCCGACGAGCAGCGCCAGATCGCCAAGACCGCGATCGACTTCACCACCAACGAAGTCGTCCCCATGGCCGCCGAGATCGAAGCCAAGAACTTCACCGTCACCAGGGCCCTCCTCCGCAAAGCCGGCGAACTTGGCCTCATGGCGGCCGACGTCCCCGAAGACTACGGCGGCATGGAACTCGACAAAGTCTCCTCCGCCATCATCGCCGAATCCATGAGCCAGCTCGCCAGCTTTTCCGTCGCCTTCAGCGCTCACGTCGGCATCGGCACTCTGCCCTTCGTCTGGTACGGAACGCCCGCCCAGAAGCAGAAGTATCTTCCCAAACTCGCCACCGGCGAGTGGATCGCCGCCTATGCCCTCTCCGAATCCTCCTCCGGTTCGGACGCCATGAATTGCCGCACCCGCGCGGTTCTCTCCCCCGATGGCCGCCACTACATCCTCAACGGCGAGAAGATGTGGATCACCAACAGCGGCTTCGCCGACGTCTTCACCGTCTTCGCCAAAATCGATGGCGAGAAATTCTCCGCCTTCGTGATTGACCGCGCCACCCCGGGCTTCTCCGTCGGCAACGAGGAACACAAACTCGGCATCCGCGGCTCCTCCACCTGCCCGCTCATCCTCGCCGATTGCATGGTGCCGGTCGAAAATCTGCTCGGCGAAATCGGCAAGGGACACCACATCGCCTTCAACATCCTCAACATCGGGCGCTTCAAGCTCGGTGCCGCCTGCGTCGGCGGCGCCCGCAACAGTATCGTCAACGCCATTCACTACGCCAAAGAGCGCAAAGCCTTCGGCAAATCCATCTCCGAATTCGGCCTCATTCAGGAGAAACTCGCCGAATGCGCCGCCGGAATCTACGCCGGCGAGTCGCTCACCTACCGCACCATCGGCATGATCGATGCCGCCCTCGCCGATGTCGATCCCAAAGCCGAGGGCGCCTCCCGCGAAATCCAGAAGCGCATCGAAGAGTATGCCGTCGAGTGCTCCATCCTCAAGGTCTGGGGCTCGGAAATGCTCGATATGGTCGTCGATCACGTCCTCCAGATCTATGCCGGCTACGGCTATGTCGAAGAGTACCCCGCCGAACGCGCCTACCGCGATTCGCGCATCAACCGCATCTTCGAAGGCACCAACGAAATCAATCGCCTCATCATCACCGGCTGGCTCATGAAACGCGCCGTCGCCGGCCAACTGCCCCTGCTCGCCGCCATCAGGCAGCTCATGGACGAAGTCATGTCCGGACCCACCGCGTCCGAGGACCGCGAGGGCCCGCTCGCTCCCGAGCACAAGATGCTCGCGGCCGCCAAAAAACTCTCCCTCTTCGCCGCCGGCGCCGCCTCCCAGCGATACGGCCAGGGCCTCGCCGAACAGCAGGAGATCATGGGCGCGCTCGCCGATTGCATCATGGAAGTCTTCGCCCTGGAAAGCTGCCTCCTCCGCGCCGAAAAGCTCCTCGCCGCCAAGGGAGCCGCCGCCGCCAAACAGGCCATCGCCATGACCCAATACTACGCCGTCAAGTCCATCCAGACGGTCGAACTCGCCACCCGCAAAGTCATCGGCGCCGTCGCCGAAGGCGATATGCTCCGCACCCAGATCGCGATCCTCCGCCGCCTCGCCAAATACGAACCCGGCGATACCGTCGCCCTCGGCCGCCAGATCGCCCGCCACGTCCTCGCCGCCAACCGCTACGCCCTGTAATCCGCACCGCCCGGCGGGGCAGCTACTCTTGTTTGCTGCTCCGCCGGCCCAGCGCCTCCGCCTTCCGGATCGCCCGCTCCGTCAACTCCCACGCCTCAATCGCCTGCCGCGCCCCCTCGCACGCCATGCTCGTGCTCATCCGCCGCTCCGCCTCGTCGAACGTCTCCTCCGCCCGCTCCCGCGCCTCCCGCCACATCTGGTCCGCCTCTTTCACCTTCTGCACCGCGACCTTCAACTCCCCGTCGATCCCGTTCCCGCCCTTGCCCCGGTAAGCCTGCTTCAACTCATCGCTCCACCCCTCCTTCACTTTCCGTTCCGCCTCCTCCAAGGCCTCCCAGGCCTCGTCCGCGCTGCTCCGGAGCCTTCGCTTCTCGGTAAGCCATCCCCACACTGACCAGTCGGTGGCTTCGCGCATCAACGCTTTCGCATCTTCCACACGCATCAGCTTCTGCATATCGTCCACGAAATGCCAATAGTAAATTCGCCGGTCCAGGCCCATAATAATCGGACAGAGAGGTATGATTCAATGACCTTGGCAAAACTCGCCCTCAGTTTCGCCGCGCTGGCCTGCCTTCCCAGCCCCGCCGGCCAGCCAAAGCCGCAAACCCAACACGAATTCGAGTGCTACGCCCAGGCCGCCGAAGCCCGCATGGACGCTCGCAAAACGTTCTTCCTGAACGGCGCTGATGCGGGCGCGCCCAGCCAGAGACCCGCGGAACACTCCGTCACCACCCTCGCCGTCAATGGACCCAACCCCCATAAGTTACCCGGCGGTCACTTGTATGATTGGGTTGGCGCCGTCTTCATACCCGGCGCCAACCTCGATACCCTCGTCCGCATGCTCCAGGATTACGATCACCGCGCCGCCTACTTCCCCGAAACCATCTCTGCCTCCAAACTCCTCTGCCGCACCGGTAAAGATCGCTTTCGCTACACCATGCGCATGAAGGAGCCCGCCGTGATCGAGGTCGAAAGCGACGTCCTCTGGGAACGCGTGGACGCCCATCGCTGGCGCTGCCGCTCC
The DNA here is from genome assembly GCA_903876865.1 of uncultured Acidobacteriia bacterium. Taxonomy (GTDB): domain Bacteria; phylum Acidobacteriota; class Terriglobia; order Bryobacterales; family Bryobacteraceae; genus Solibacter. The sequence continues at coordinate 1,197 of CAIRBY010000737.1, read as the reverse complement.
TACTCCACCAAAACGGCCGAGGTCGGCAAAGACCACGGCTATCTCCGCCAGTTGTACTCCTACTGGCGCTTCGCCGAAACGGACAAGGGCGTCTATGTGGAGGCCGAAACCATCACCTTGAGCGACGAGTTCGGCGGCATGACCCGCGCGCTTGGCTCCGCCCTCATGGGCATCAATCCCGAAAAATCCCTCCGCCATTCGCTCGAATCCATGCGTGAATCCGTCCTCAAGTCTGGCCTGAGCATACCGCCTCCGCCCGAAGGCCTGCCCGAATGCGGCGCAGCCGTCCCGCGTCCCGCAGGCTGCCCCGCCGCGGCCTCCCACTGACCCAACCACGAGGAGTTCCACCATGCCTGATGCGGGCCTCGACTTCGATTTCATCGTCATCGGTTCGGGCTTCGGCGGCAGCGTCTCCGCCCATCGCCTTACCGAAAAGGGCTACCGCGTGGCCGTCATGGAAATGGGCCGCCGCTGGACGCCACAGAATCTCCCGCGCACCAACTGGAAGATCTGGCGCTGGATCTGGCGCCCCGAACTCGGCCTGCGCGGCTTCTTCAACATCACCCCCTTCCGCCACGTCATGATCCTCCATGGCTGCGCCGTCGGCGGCGGCTCCATCACCTATGCCAATACCTCTCTCGTCCCGCCGGAAGCCATCTGGGACCGCGGCGCCTGGGCCGGACTCGCGCCCTGGAAGCGCGAAATGCCCGCCCATTATGCCACCGCGCAACGCATGCTCGGCATCATCGAGAATCGAATCCTCGGCCCCGCCGACGATATCCTGCGGTGCGCGGCGGAATCGGCAGGCGTCGGCGCCACCTACTACCGCACCCGCGTCGCCGTGCTTCAAGGTCCGGAAGAAAACACCGGCGGAACCCCCTGCGCCGACCCCTACTTTGCCGGCGATGGGCCCGAACGCGCCACCTGCACCGGTTGCGGCGGCTGCATGATGGGCTGCCGCTTCAACGCCAAAAACACGCTCGACAAAAACTACTTGTACCTTGCCGAAAAACACGGCGCCCAGGTCTTCGCCGAAACCCGCGTCGTCGATGTCCTCCCGCTCCACGGCCATCCCGATGGCAGCGAAGGCTACGAGGTCCGCACCGTCAACTCCACCGCCCTCTTCCCTCGCGAAGCCCGCCGCTTCACCTGCCGCGGCATCGTCTTCGCCGCTTCCTCCCTCGGCACCATGGACCT
>CAIRBY010000736.1 GCA_903876865.1 uncultured Acidobacteriia bacterium | reverse complement strand
ATCGACGCGATTCTGGACAACGTGATCCTGATGCTGTGGCCGACGCTCAATCCCGATGGACAGGACGAAGTGGTCAGCTGGTATCGCAAGAATCTGGGCACGCCGTATGAAGTTTCGCCGCTGCCGGATCTGTATCAGGAGTATGTGGGGCACGACAACAATCGCGACGGCTACATGAACAACATGTTGGAATCGCGCGACGTCACGAAGACGGAGTTGGAGTGGGACCCGGTGATTTTCTATTGCCATCACCAGACTGCGCCGTTCCCCACGCGCATCTTCATTCCGCCGTTCACGGAGCCGATCTCGAGCAACATCCACCCGCTGATGGCGCGCTGGCTGAACGTGCTCGGCATCGATATGGCGGCGTATCTGGACGAGCACGGAATGCCGGGCGCGGTGCACCGGGTGGGCTTCGACAACTGGTATCCGGGGTTCCTGGATTTCACGCACATCTTCCGCAATTCGATTTCGTTCTTCACGGAGACGGCGCTGTATTCGTACGCGACGCCGCACTTTTATTCGGTGAACGATTTCCCCAAGGACCGTCAGGGGCTGCGCAGCGAGATCTTCTATTCGAGCCCTTGGAAGGGCGGATGGTGGAGGCTGGGCGATGCGGTGCGGTATATGCTGGGCGCTTCGATGAGCGTGCTGGATACGGCGGCGAAGCATCGGGAGAATCTGCTGTACAACCGGTATCAGGCGGCGCGCGACAACATCAAGAGGTTCCGCGAGGAGCCGCCGTTCGCGTATGTGATTCCGCGCGAGCAGCGCGACCTTCCGGCGGCGGCGACGCTGGTGGAGAAGCTATTGACGAACGGAATCGAAGTGCATCAGGCGGTGCAGCCGTTCGAGGCGAACGGGCGCGCGTACGCGAATGCGTGGGTGGTGCTGATGGATCAGCCGTTCTCGCCGCTGGTGAAGGAGCTGTTCGAGAAGCAGCAGTGGCCGGACTTGCGGGCGACGCCGAACGGCGCGCCGCAGCGTCCGTATGATGTGGCGGGGTGGACGTTGCCGCTACAGATGGGTGTGGAGACGGCGACGATTCTGACGCCGCTCACGGCGCAGCAGCGGGCGGGGCTGAAGCAGATCGACGCGCCCAACGCTCCGGCGGGCGCAGTACAGGGGACGGGGACGATCTTCACGTTGAGCCGCAACAGTAATGCGAGCTTCAAGGTGCTAAACGAAGCGCTGACGGCGGGCGGACAGGCGGCGTTTGCGAAGGGCGAGATTTCGCTCTCTGGCATCGATGGGGCGCGCGCGGCGGAACTGGCGCGCAAGCACTCGATGAATTTGAAGGCGGATACGAAGGCTCCGGCGGATGCGTCGGCGACGAAGAAGCCGCGGTTGGGGCTGTATCGCCCGTGGCAGGCTGCGATCGACGAGGGCTGGACGCGGTGGATTCTGCAGGAGTACGGCTTCGCGCCGGTGACGCTGCGCAACGGCGACGTGCAGGCGGGGCATTTGCGGGAGCGCTTCGATTCGATTCTGATTGCGGATTCTTCGGCGCGCGCGATCATGGAAGGCTTCGCGCCGGGTACGATTCCGGGCGAGTACGCGGGCGGGCTGGGCGAAGCGGGGGCGGAGGCGATCCGCGTATTCGTGCGCGATGGCGGCACGCTGATCGCGTTCAATAACGCGACGGCGTTTGCGATCGAGGAGTTGCATCTGCCGGTGACGAATCTGCTGGGCGGATTGTCGCCGGAGCAGTTCTATTGCTCGGGCTCGCTGCTGCGCGTGGAACTGCGCGACATGGCGCACACGGCCGTGCAGGGGTTGCCGCGCGAGCCGGTGGTGATGTTCGAGCGCGGTCCGGCATTCGAGACGAAGAGCGGCTTCAAGGGCGCGGTGCTGGCCTCTTATCCGCGCGATCGCAATCCGCTGGAGAGCGGCTACCTGCTGCATCCGGAGCGGATTCAAGGTAAGGCGGCGGCGCTCGAGGTGTTCTACGGCGAAGGGCGCGTGTATCTGTTCGGCTTCCGTCCGCAGTGGCGCGGGCAATCGCACGGGACGTACAAGTTCTTCTTCAACGCGATCTACGATTCT
>CAIRBY010000735.1 GCA_903876865.1 uncultured Acidobacteriia bacterium | reverse complement strand
GAATCGGGCCAGAAGGTGGCCTTCTTCGCATCTTCTACAGGTGAAGTAGAACGCCTCGCGGACATTCTCAACGAATACGGAATCGCCTACCAGATCGGCCTCGAGCAATTCGAATCCACACCCGCGTATCTTGCTCAAAGGGCGTATCTTGCGGGTACCACAGCGAGTATCTACCTGGTCAAGGGGCAGGTCCGGAAGGGCACGGCGTTCCAGGACTCGAAGCTGGTCCTGTTCGGGTCGGAGGATCTCTTCGAGGCCTCGGAGATGGTCTCCCGGGGGCCCTCTTCGAAGACGGCGCGGGAGACGTTTTCTGCCGACGTCATCGATCTGAAAGCCGGCGATTACGTGGTCCACTCCGAGCACGGCGTGGCGCAGTACATGGGGCTGCGGGAGATCCACAGCGGGGAGAGCAAGGGCGACTACATGGTGCTGGAGTACTCCGGCGGCGCTAAACTGTATGTCCCGTTGACCCGCATGGATCTGGTGCAGCGCTTCCGTGGCGCGGGCGAATCCAAACCTGCCATCGACCGAATGGGCGGGGCCACCTGGAGCCGCACCAAGACGCGGATCAAAGCCAAAATGCGGGATATGGCGGACGAGCTTTTGAAGCTCTACGCCGGTCGCAAGATGGCGGAGGGCTTCATCTACTCTCCGGATAGCAATTGGCAGCGCGAGTTTGAGGACGCCTTCGAGTTCAGCCCTACGAAAGATCAGTTGACGGCGGTTGCGGAGATCAAGCGCGACATGGAGAGTCCGCAACCGATGGACCGTTTGCTGTGCGGCGACGTGGGTTTCGGCAAGACCGAGGTCGTGATGCGCGCGACCTTTAAGGCGCTCGGGGATGGCAAGCAAGTAGTGGTGTTGGCGCCAACTACGGTGCTTGCGTTTCAGCATTATGAGACGTTTAAGCGGCGGTTCCAACCGTTTCCGGTGAAGGTCGAGATGTTCAGCCGCTTCCGTTCGCCCAAGGAACTGAAGGTGGGAGTGGCGGAGTTGGCTGAGGGGCGCATCGACGTGGCTATTGGTACCCATCGCCTGCTCTCACAAGACATTCAGTTTAAAGACCTTGGCCTCGTGATCGTGGACGAGGAGCAGCGCTTTGGCGTGAAAGACAAAGAGCGCCTCAAGCACCTGAAGAAGGCGGTGGACGTGGTGAGCATGAGCGCCACGCCGATTCCCAGAACACTACATATGTCGTTGCTTGGGCTGCGGGATATGTCGGTGATTGAGACGCCGCCGAAAGATCGACTGGCGATTCACACGGTGGTGGCTCCGTTTCAGCCGGAACTGATCCGGCAGGCTCTGGATATGGAGTTGGGACGAGGCGGTCAGGTCTATTTCCTGCACAACCGCGTAGACTCCATCTGGCAGCGGGCTCACTTCCTGCAGGAACTGGCTCCCGGCGCGCGGATCGGGGTGGGTCACGGACAGATGGGGGAGGCGGAACTGGAGAAAACCATGCTTCAGTTCATGCGCCACGAGTTCGATATCCTGGTATGTACTACAATTATCGAGAACGGTCTGGATATCCCACTCGCTAATACCATGATCATCGAGAATGCGGAGAAATATGGCCTCTCGGAGTTGTATCAGTTGCGGGGACGGGTGGGCCGGTCCAACCGGCGGGCGTATGCGTACCTATTGGTTCCGCCGGATACGGAACTGACGGAGATCGCCCGGAAGCGACTGGCGGCGCTCAAGGAGTTCAGCGATTTGGGGGCGGGCTTCAAGATCGCGGCGTTGGATCTGGAACTGCGCGGCGCGGGCAACCTCTTGGGCGGAGAACAGCACGGGCAGATCAACTCGGTGGGCTTCGACACTTATGTGCGCCTGCTGGACGAGACGGTGCGCGAACTGAAGGGCGAAGAAGTGGTGCCGGAGATTCGTTCCGCGCTGAATCTGAGCCTGGATATCCGGATCCCGCCCGAGTATATCGGCGACGAAAACCAGCGGTTGCGCGCCTACCGGCAGATCGCCAACGCGGCGGACGCCGAGGCGCGGGACCGTGCCGAAACGGAACTAGAGGATCGATATGGCCCAGTGCCGGAGG
>CAIRBY010000734.1 GCA_903876865.1 uncultured Acidobacteriia bacterium | reverse complement strand
GCGAGCGCTTGTGCGCGCAACTGGTCGCCGAGAATCCAGATCACGTTGGGTTTGGGATTCAGCGGCGGGCCATTCACCAGATGTCCGGCGGGTTGGCCGTCATACTGTTGTTGCGCCACGGCACGCCACCCGCCCGCGCCGAGCGCCGCCGCCTGCAGAAAAGTTCTGCGATCCATGATGCTCTTTAGTGTAGTCCCGCGATGCGCTTATTGAGCGGCGAAAGAGAGCGCGATTCCGGCCATAGCCGTACCCGCCTGCGATATCCACTGATCGTGATCGTAGGGGAAGCCGCTTTGGAAATGAGGTTGGAAGCCCAAGGCGCGAGCGCTACGACGTGAGCTCTCACGGATCCCCTCGTGCGGAAGACGATACCGTGAGAGGGTGGTAGGGTAAAGGACTGTTACCCTTGTTTTACTACCCCTTGGCTTTGGGAGCGACGAAATCGGGCGGCAGCGCGGCGCCTTCGCCGAAGAAGTATTTATCCATCTGCTCGATGAGGAATTCCTGGGCCTGCGCGGTACCGAGGTTGAGCCGGTACTCGTTCATGAGCATCTTCATATGCTCGACCCACATCTTCCACGCGTCTTTGGAGACGTTGTCGTAGATCTTCTGGCCCAACGGATGCCCCTCAAAGGGAACCTCGTCCAGCCCTTCCAGTTCCTTCTGGAACTTCACGCAAAACACCTTGCGCGCGCCTGGCCGGATCACGTTGTTGATCTGGCTGAATGAGCTACCACCGCTTCCACATCCCATGTATTCAGAATACTACTGTTGGACGAAGCCCACGCCCGTCAGAATCATGCCGAGCGCGCGCTGATCGCCCGGCGCGCTGAAGGTCTGATCCACCCGCACCTCCACCGAACTTCCCTGCACCGTCGCGGCGCTTTCGATCTGATACGGGCCCGGCCCGGGGTACGTCTGGCTGGCGACCTCGTGCCCATCCAGCAGGAGCGTCACGCGCCGCGCTTTGGCGTTGGGTGGAATGTAGAACTCGGCGCGCAGGCGCTTGGGTGCGGCGGGCGTCTTCAGGACCGCCACCGCCGCCAGCGACATCCACTTATCGTTCGGATAGACGCCGCTGACGATCTGGTCCGCAGCCGCGGGCGTGCCGATCTGCAGATATTCGAGCACGGGCTTGCGCTCCATCACCATGCGCGCCGTGACGCGGTCGATCACGCCGCCTTCCATCCCGAACGGCAGGTAGCCCTCCTCCACTGTGGAATAGCCGGAATAGGTTTCCAGGCCGATCAGGCGCAGCGGAATCGCGGGATCGATCACCGCGCTCGCCACCAGCGATTTCGGCGCCGTGAACTCCACGTTGTGCCCCAATTCACTACTGATGAGAAGATCGCCAGCGCGCACCGTCTGCCCTTTGCGCGCCGCCAGACCATGATCGCTCTCCACGTAGTAGCGCAGGCCCCAATCGTTATCGACCCAGACGCGATGCCCCGCCGAAACCGCGCGCAACCCCGCGGCGAAGCTGCGATAGCCGTCCCAGTGCTGATAGTTCACGACCGCCAGCAGAAGGCCTATCGCCAGTTGCACCGCGACCGCCGGCGCGAGCCACTTCACGCGCAGCTGCGAGGCCAGCAGGCAGACCGGCGCGGCCATGGGCAGCAGATAACGCGCCGAGCCGGAGAAGAAGACCACCACCGCGCCCGCGAAAAAGAGTGCGATCCAGGCCAGCAGAAACCGCGTGTCCGGCTCCTTGCGCTTGCGCCACGCCGCAATTGCCGCGCCCGGCAGCAGCGCGGGGAAGACGATCCAGCCGCCGTGAATTAGCAGCATGAGCGCGCTCGCGGCCTTCTTCGCCAATGCCTGGAAGCCGTAGGTCGCGAAGTAGCCCGCGAGCTTCCCGGCGGGCATCGCGCCCGTGGTCAGGCGCGTAAAGACCTGCCATTCAATGAATACCGCGACCGGCACCAGCAGCAATGCCCAACGCGCCCGTTCGCGGCGATGGAAGAGCCACACGTACACGGCCAGGATGGGCGTGAGAAAGATGCCCTGATACGCCATCATGGTTGCCCCGATCATGGCGAGCGCGCTCCAGACCCAGCGCCGCTCGACGAAGAGCGCGATCGACGCCATCCAGAACGCCAGGAACGGCAGGTCCGCTTCGAGCGAGCCGCCGTTTACCACGAAAGTCGGCACCGCGATGAAGAGCAGCGTGGCCCATAGCGGACGTTCGGAGAAGCGGCAGGCCAGCCGCCACATCGCCCACACCGCAATCAGGGAGAACAGAATGTAGGCGGCATGAAACGGCGCTTCCTTCACATCGCCAGTGAGCAGCAGCAGCCCTGCCAGCGGCCAGGCGTTGCCGGGCGGGTGCGAGTGGCCGCGGAGATCCACTTCATCGCCCAGGAAAACGTACTTCACATCGCTCGGATGCGCCGGGTCGATGAGGGCGTGCATCGCCTCGGTGAGGTAGATGTGATCGTCGCCCTGGATGGCCTGATTGAGGAACAAAACACGGATGAGGAGGACGAGGGCGAGTGCCGCCCAGAGCCCCCACTTCCGATTGGAGTTACTCGGCCCCATGAAACAAGTCACCGATGCCGGCGCGGATTGGCAGGCGCTACGGCTTCCATCGCAGCACCGGCTTGCGCGCGGCGGTCACTTCATCCACACGGCTGGTGCGCGTATTATAGGGCGCGTTCTTCACCATCTGCGGGTCGGTTTCGCATTCCCCTGCGATGGCGATCATGGCGTTAATGAAGCTGTCGATCTCAAGCCTGCCTTCCGTCTCGGTCGGCTCGATCATGAGCGCACCGTGCACGATCATGGGGAAGCTCACGGTATACGGATGGAAGCCGTAATCGATCAGGCGCTTGGCAATATCGCCCGTGCGCACGCCGAGTTTCGACTGACGATCGTCGCTGAACACCACTTCGTGCATGTTCGGCGATTTGTAGGGCAGGTCGAAGTAAGGCTCAAGCGCCTTGCGGATGTAGACGGCATTGAGCACCGCGTCCATGGTCGCATTCTTCAATCCCGGACCACCGTGCGCCAGGATGTAGGCGAGCGCGCGCACCAGTACGCCGAAGTTTCCGTAGTACGATTTGACGCGGCCGATGGAGTGCTTGCGCTTGTAATCGAAGGTGAGTTTCTTGCCGGAGCGCCGCAGTCGCGGGGTCGGCAGGAAGGGCTCGAGCACCTTTTTCACCGCCACCGGACCCGCGCCCGGTCCACCGCCGCCGTGGGGCGTGCTGAACGTCTTGTGCAGGTTGAGGTGCATCACGTCCACGCCGAAATCGCCGGGACGCGCGATGCCCACCAGGGCGTTCATATTGGCGCCATCCATGTACAACATGGCGCCCTTCTTGTGCAGGATCTCCGCCACGCGGACGATGTTGTTTTCAAACACGCCCAGCGTATTCGGATTGGTCACCATCAGCGCCGCCACATCGCTCGTCACCAGTTGTTCGAGCGCCGCCAGATCCACGCCGCCGGTCTCGCTGGATTTGATATTCTCCACCGCGTAGCCCGCAATGGCCGCGGTCGCCGGGTTGGTGCCATGCGCCGAATCCGGGATCAGGATCTTCTTGCGCGGATTGCCGCGCTTCTCAAGCAGCGCCCGGATCAGCAGGATGCCCGTGAGTTCCCCGTGGGCGCCCGCCGCGGGCTGCAGCGTGACCGCGTCCATGCCGCAGATCTCCGCCAGCGCATTTTCCAGATGCTCCATCACTTCCAGGCAGCCCTGCGAAAGCGATTCCGGCTGGTAGGGATGAGCCCAGGCCAAACCCTCCGTGCGCGCCACCACTTCGTTGATGCGCGGGTTGTACTTCATCGTGCAGGAGCCTAGCGGATACATGCCGTAATCGATGGCGTAGTTCCACGTGGAGAGGCGCGTGAAATGCCGGATGGCCTCCACCTCGCTCACTTCCGGGAAGTCCGTGATTTCGGCGCGCACGTTCTCCGCGCCCAGGGCTTCCGCCGCGTCCACTGCCGGCACATCCAGTTCCGGCAACTGATACGCCTTCTTGCCGGGTGAACTGCGCTCGAAGAGCAGCGCCTCGTTCTGCGAGAGATGGGTAGTGACCTTCGTGATCTTGTCGCCGTGGACCATGCGTGATTCATTCATACCCTGATCACTCATGCCATCACCTCCGCCAGCGCGTCCATCTCGGTGCGGCGCGTCATTTCGGTGGCGCACAACAGTACGGAATCCGCCAGCTCCGGATAGAAGCGGCCGAGCGGCAGCCCGCCGATGATCTTTTTCTTCAGCAACGCTTTGTTGATCTCCTCGGGAGTCTTGCCTTCCAGCTTCACGACGAATTCATTGAAGAATTTCCCGCTGAAGCGGGGCTTCACTTTGCCCGCCAGGTAATGCGCCTTGGCCAGATTCTGTTCCGCCAGTTCGCGCAAGCCCTGCTTGCCGTAGACCGTCATGAAAACCGTCGCCATCAGCGCGACCAGCGCCTGATTGGTGCAGATGTTGGAGGTCGCCTTCTCGCGCCTGATGTGCTGCTCGCGCGTGGAAAGCGTCAGGCAGAAGGCGCGATTGCCGCGCGAATCCGTGGTCTGGCCCACCAGCCGTCCCGGCATCTGCCGGATGTACTTTTCCTTGACCGCGATGATTCCGGCGTACGGTCCGCCGTAGCTCGGCGAAATCGCGAAGGACTGCAGTTCGCCCGCTACGATATCCGCCTCCACGGGAGGCGCCACCAATCCGAGCGAAACCGCTTCCGTGAAGACCACTACCAGCAGCGCGCCGTGACGGTGCGCAATCTCCGCCGCCGCCTTGACCTGCTCCACGATGCCGAAGAAGTTCGGCGTCTGAATGATGACCGCGCCGGTCAAGCCATCCATCTGCCGCTCCAGGTCTTCCAGGTCCAACTCGCCCGATTCCGCCACGTAGCCGAATTCCGCCACCGGCATCCCCTGGTATTTCGCATAGGTCGCCAGCACCTCACGATACTCCGGGTGAACGCTCTTTGAGATCAGCACGCGACCTTTGCCGGTGGCGCGCACCGCCATCATCGCCGCTTCGGGAACCGCGGTGGAACCGTCGTACATCGACGCGTTGGCCACGTCCATGCCGGTCAACTGGCAGATCATGGTCTGGAATTCGAAGATCTGCGTGAGCGTACCCTGCGCGATTTCCGCCTGATACGGCGTATACGAAGTCAGAAACTCGCCGCGCGAAACCACCGTATCCACCAACACCGGGCGGAAGTGGTTGTACACTCCGGCGCCGAGAAAACTGGTGTAGCCCAGCGCAGTGGAGGCCGCGCGATCGCGGAAATACTCCACAATCTCGTATTCGGAGATGCCCGGCGCCAGGTTCAACGGCCGGTTCAGCCTCGCCGCTTCAGGCAGGTGGGCGAACAACTCTTCGGGGGAACTCACGCCACACGCTTCCAGCATGGCGCTGCGTTCGGATTCGGACTTCGGAAGATAGCGCAACTACTTTTCGGCTCCTATGTAGCTTTGATAGTCGGAAGCCGACATCAGATTCTGAATCTCTTCGGGGCGGGTCAGTTTGATCTTCACCAGCCAGGCATCACCATGCGGATCCGTGTTCAACTTCTCCGGAGCATCCGCCAGCGACTCGTTGATTTCAACGATTTCCCCGCTCACCGGCGAGTAAATGTCGGAAACCGCCTTCACGCTCTCCACGCTGCCGAACGTTTTGCCGGATTCCACGTGCGTCCCCACCTTGGGCAGGTCCACATAAACGATGTCACCCAACTCCTGCTGTGCGTGGTCCGTGATGCCGATCGTTCCCGCATCGCCATCCGCCAGGACCCATTCGTGTTCCTTCGTATACCGGTAGTTTTCTGGATACATGATTTATTTCGCTCGCTTGTAAAACGGGGTTTCGACCGTCACCGCATCCACTGGCTGGTTGCGGATCATGATTTGAATGTTCTTGCCAGGCACCGCCTGCGCCGCCGGGAGGTAGCACAGCCCGATGTTCTTTCCCAAAGTCGGCGCCGGACCGCCGCTGGTGACCCAACCCGCGGCCGCGCCATCCAGGAAGACTTCATAACCATCGCGGCCGATTCCGCGTCCGCGCATTTCAAAGCCCACCAACTTGCGGGTCACGCCCTGCTCCTTCTGTTTCAGGAGCGCCGCCCGGCCGACGAATTCGCCTTTGTCCAGTTTTACGATCCAACCAAGGTCTGCTTCGAGGGGCGAGATCGAGGCGTCGATCTCGTGCCCGTATAGCGCCATCTTTGCTTCCAGGCGCAGCGTGTTGCGCGCCCCAAGGCCGCAAGGCTTGATGCCGAATTCAGCGCCGGCATCGAAGATCAAGCGCCACATCCGTTCCGCATCCGCCGGAGGGACGTAGATTTCAAAACCGTCCTCGCCGGTGTAGCCGGTGTGGGCAATACGCGCGGGGGTGCCGGAGACTTCGCCATCAGTGAACCAATAATACTTGATGCCGCCCAGGTCCACCGAAGTCAGTTTTTGCAGCGTGGCCATCGCCTTGGGCCCCTGAATGGCAATCTGGGCGTACTCGGCGCCGCGATTTTCCACCACCGCATCGTAACGGTTATGCGCCAGGATGTGCTCGAAGTCCTTATCCTGATTGCCCGCGTTCACACAGAGGAAGAAGTGATCTTCGGCGACTTTATGAACGAGGATATCGTCCACGAATCCGCCGTGCTCATAGAGAAGTCCGGAGTAGTGAGCCTGCCCGAGTTTCAACTTGGCGATGGAGTTGGTAGTGATGTGGTCGGTGAGGTGGGCGGCTTCCG
>CAIRBY010000733.1 GCA_903876865.1 uncultured Acidobacteriia bacterium | reverse complement strand
CCGTTGCACCTGACCAAAGAGGCTGCGGATGCGCTGGCGGCCCACAACTTCCCGGGCAACGTGCGCGAGTTGGAGAACGCTCTGCGGCGCGCGGTGGCGCTCTCTTCCGGCGGTGTAGTAACGCTCGATTGCCTGCCGCCGGAGATCGCGGTGCGCCGGGTGAAGAGCGGCGCAGCGGAAAAGCCCGAGTTTCGTATCATCGCGGACCGTCCCAATATGGAGGAACTGCAGCGGCGTTACCTGCAGCTTATCCTGGAGGAGACGGGGTGGAACCGGCGCCGGGCCGCCGCCGTCCTTGATCTTGACCGGCGGACGATCCAGAGATTGATTGCCCGCTACCAACTGCATGGGGCGGCAGACCCCGAGGGTGAGTTGGAGAGCGAAGAGGAATCCGCGGAAAGGCCGATGGATATCGCGTGAACCAGGGAAAGTGGCGCGGGGCACCGTCCCGCCCATTCACGAGTGCCGTTTGCATCGTCGCGGTTCTGTGTGTCTCCGCCGCATTCGCCCAATCCACGTCTGTAGTGGCGCGCGCCTCGGCGGTCACGGGGCAGGCGGTGTTGCGCGCCCCTGGGTTGGCGCCGCTGGCGTTGACGCCGGGATACGTGTTGAATCCGGGCGACCGCATCGATACCCGCGGCGGCGGTCGCGTGGTCGTGGATCTAAGCGATGGCAGCATGGTGGTGGTGTCGCCGGAATCGATCGTGACGCTGAAGGACTACCGAGCCGCGAGCACGCTGCGGGAGTTGTTTGAGATCACCCTGGGCGTAGTGCGGGTGAAGATCAACCACTTTGCCGGAAAGCCGAACCCGTACCGGATGAACAGCCCGACCGCGTCGATTGCGGTACGCGGCACCGAATTCAGCATCGAAGTGGACGCTGCGGGCGGCACGCAGGTGGTGGTGTTCGAAGGCGCGGTGGAAGTGGCCAGCCTTTCCGATCCCGGCCGGCGGGTGCTGATCGAAGCGGGACGCGGCGTGCTGGTGCAGGGTGGGCAGGATTTCCACCTCATCGCAGCTGCGCCGGTGGCGCAACCGGGTGACCGGGAAGCGGCGGACCGCAACACGCAGGGCGAGAAGGGTGGCCAGGCGGATCGCGTGAAGGGAGCGGTGCAGCAGGCGAATGTACCGAATCCGTCGCAGGCGCCAACCAACGGCGCCACGCAGCCTGTGGGAGGGCAGCAGCCCACGTCGCCTTCCGCGATGCCGGCAGCACAAGGCACGCGGGCCGAATCCGGAGTGCCCGGCGGCCACAACGAATCGGGCGATTCGCCCCGCGCCACGGCGGGGACCTACGACAGTTACCTGGCGAGCCTCGCCGATGTCGGGCAGTTGCCGTTCCTTTTCCGCTTCAACGCGTTTCCCGAAGCGCACCTGGACAGCCTGGAGAACCCGGCCTACGCCACGCAGTTCACCAGCGCCGAGGGGCGCCTGTTCGTGCTGCCCACCCTGCGCGGCGCGCAGACCTTGCAGGAGTACCAGTCGGCCTTCGGCCCAGGGGGCAACCAGCCCAGCAATTACAGTGTCTCGCCGCAGATTTCATACTTTGCGCCCTATGCCGGCTTTCAATTTGGCGGCAGTTTTTCCGCGTCGCACGTAGGGAACTCGAGCCTGACTTCCACCTCGGATTACGACCCGGGTACGCTGGACCATGGCGCGCCTTCCACGACGGTGACCACCGGCCAATCCAGCACGACGTATTACAGCGGGGCGCTGCTGGGCTCGCGGCGCTTCGGCAACAACAGTTTTGGCTTGGAACTGGCGCTGCTGAACGGTACGGGATCGGCATCCACCGTGACCAGTGAGACGCAGGGCGCCGGACATCTGGCCTCGGAGGTTCTGGATTCCACGACTGCGATTCACCAGACGCGCATCACCGCCGGATTCTCCCGCGATCTTTCGCGGGACGCGAAGCTCGGCGTGTATTACCGGTACGCATTCATCGGCGATGTGGATCAGGATATGACCCACACCATCAACGGCTTTGCGGCGGGCTTGAATTCGACTCACACCGGCGGCCACTCCTCGGAGTTCGGCCTGCGGCTGCGGGGACTGGTGACGCCGCGCCTCTACTACGGTTTCGCGGCTGGCTGGCTGGGCGTTTCCCTGCGCGACGGCATGAGCCGCACCACCACGGTGGATTCCCATGAACGCGATCGCGCGCAGCGCGGCAGCGCCGCCTTCGGCCTGGGCTATGCACTGACCCGTAGCACCACGCTCACGTTCGATCTGGCGGGCGGAAGCGCACGCACATGGGCCGCGCGCACGGAAGACACGTCGCTTGCGTTGTTGCAGAATGCGGTCGCCAACAGCCATTTCGTATCGACCCATCTCGCCATGCAAGTGGAGGCGACGCGCAAGCTCTTCTTCACCGCTTCATTTCTGAATATCTGGCAGAAGCACGATCTGAAGGTGGATCTGTTTCCGGATCAGTTCGGCAACCGCACGCTGGTGGAGGATTCGTTCTTCCCGATGAGTTCGGCGGCGGGTCAGTATGTTCCGCGCTTCTCGGATCTTGGGGTGGGCTGGAGATTCACGCGCGACCTGTTTGCGCAATACGTCTACTCCACCAATTTCGGGGCCACGGCAGGCACGCACACGCTGATGCTGCGCTACACGTTCAAGCCGCGCGAGTAACTTCACGCCGCGCCGGCCTTGGCCGCCTCAAATCGGGGTGCTTCGGGAATTACCCGGGGTTGTCATCGGGAAGCGGGCAGCGTAGAGTAGTCTTCGCTGGAGTTGCTCCGTGTGATGAAGCTCTCCGCATTCCCGCGAACCGGCCTGAAAGGGCAGCCATTCTATGCGATTGATCCACTCCTCCGATCTCCAGATCGGCAAAGTGTTCATGTACTTCGAGCCGGCGGTTGCGGCGTTGCTTCAGGATGCACGCCAGGCGGCGGTCCGCACGCTGGGAGAACTGGCGGTGAAGCACGGCGCATCGACCGTGTTGTTGGCGGGGGACATTTACGATAAACAGCAACTCACGCCGCAGACACTGGCGAAGCCGATCGAGGGAATGCGCCAATTTCCCAAAGTGACCTGGCACCTGATGCCGGGCAATCACGACCACGCGCGGGAAAACGGCCTGTGGGATCGTCTGGCGCGAACCCATCTCCCCGCCAACGTGCAACTCCACACCAGCCCGGGTGCGGTGAAGATTCTGGATGATGACGGGACTCCGGTATTCCTTCTGCCGGCGCCGCTCTCGCACATCGCCAGTACGGGCGACCTCACTGCCTATATGGATGACGAAGCTACGCCCGAGGGCGCCATTCGCATCGGGATGGCGCACGGCTCGATCCAGGGCTTTGGCTCGGATGGCGAGGCATCCAACTACGTCGCGCCCAGCCGCGCACAAAGTGCGGGCCTCTCGTATCTGGCGATGGGAGATTGGCACCGGCAGATGCAGATCAACGACCGCGTCTGGTATTCCGGGACTCCGGAGCCGGACCAGTTCAAAACGCCAACCGGGACGGCCGGGACTCTCTGCAATGGCGGCTCCGCGCTGCTGGTCGAAATTGCAGGCGTGCACGCCGCGCCTAAGGTCCAACCCATCGAGGTCGGAAGGTACCGGTGGCACCAGGTGACGAAGACGCTCACGGAAGATTCGCAACTGGAGCTTCTGGAGGCCGGCCTTCGCGCACTCGATCCGGACTTGAGCAGAATCGTTCTCGATCTCGAAGTGACCGGGACGCTATCCCTGGCCGGGCGCAGGAGATTTGAGGAGAGAATCGTTCACGGCGTCGGGGCGGCGGTCTGCGCGACCCGCCTGCAGGATCGAGGCCTGGTCCTGGAACCGACCGCCGAGGACCTGGATGACATCGACCGTTCGGGCTTCGTCCGGGTGGCGGCGGACAGGCTGAAGGCGATGGCGGAGCATCCCTCAGATGCGGAGCAGGCTCGCCTCGCTCCGCTCGCGCTGCGCCGCCTCTACATTGAGCACTTGAAGCAGGCGGGAAACCAATGAAGATCCGCTCGATCCGCCTCACCAATTTCCGCAAGTTCGTCGGCACCGTCGCTATAGAAGGAATCACGGACGGTGTCAACCTGCTCGTCGGGCAGAACGAACTCGGCAAATCGACGCTGCTGGAAGCGATCAACGGGGTCATCTTCGAGCGGGCGAAATCACAGACAGACCACGTCAAGAGTTTCCGTCACTTCTTCAACGGCACCGTGCCGGAAGTGGAAATGGCATTCGATCTTGAGGGGACGCGCTGGATTATCCACAAGCGCTTCGCCGGGCAATCCGGCAAGGCCGTGCTGACGAACTCAAGCCAGCGCCGTTTCGAAGACGACGCAGCGGAGGCGGAACTGCAGCGCCTGCTGGAGTTCACCAGAGGCACGCGCAGCGGGGAACCGGGTATCTGGGGGACGCTCTGGGTGCGGCAGGGAAAATCGTTTGGCGATCCCAACCTGGACGAAGCCGGCCGCCGCACCTTGCAGGGCTGCATCGAGTCGCAGGTCGGCGTGGTCACGGGTGGGGAGCGGGGCCGGAAAATTCCGGCGGCGGTGGAGCAGGCGCTGAGCGAACTACAGAGTACGCGCGGGCCGCGCGGAAAGTTTAAGGACGCCAAGGATCAGTTGGCAAGAGTCGGCGAGCGCGTATCCGAATTGGAGAGAAAGCGCGACGAGATCCTGGGGTACATGGATTCTCTCTCGCACCAGAAACGGGAGCGGAAGGAACTGGAGGCCGGTTGGAGCGAAGAAGAGCACCGCAGGGAACTTGAGGATTTTCGAGGCCGCCGCACCGCGGCAGCCACCAAGGCATCTGAGATCGAAGCTGCGCGGAATGCCGTGAAACTCGCCGAAGAGCGGGCGTCCCATGAGCGTGCTGCGGTAAAGGCTCGCGCGAAACTTGCCGAGGAGCTTGACCCAATCGAGACGGAGTTGAAGAAGCTCACGAAAGAGATCGGTCATGCCGGGGCCCGCAGGGATGCTACCCGGCTGATGGTAAGAGCCGCCGAAGAGCGGCTCGCCGAACTTCGCGGACAGTTGAGGCTTAACGGAGATCAGAGCCGGAAACTGGAGCGTATCCGTGGCGCCGCAGCCCTACATACCGACATGGAGAAGCATGAGGCTACCCTGGCGAGGGCAGCGGAACTGCAGGCTCAGGTCGGCATTCTCTCCGAGTCAATCGGTAAAATCACCGCGACCGACAAAGCGCTACTGCGAATCGAAGAAGCAGAGCCGGAACTCTCTGGCGCGATGGCGGCCGTCAAGGCTGTTGCAACCACGGTCTCGCTGGCGATCGATGCCGAAGCACTGAGTAGGGTAACCCTGGATGGCGTATCAGTTTCTTCACCGAACATGTCGTTGCCGGTAGTCTCGAGGAGCGTGGTCGAGATCGAAGGGATTGGCAGGATCTCCGTCGAGCCTCAGATTAAAGACCGCGACACACTCCTCCAACGTCTCAGTGAGGCCGAGGCCGAACTCCGGCAAGCGCTTGAAGCTGCCGGTGTGGCCAGCTTGAAAGATGCGCGCTATGCGGTCGCGAAACGCAAGGCCTTGGAAGGCGACCTTGCCGATGCCCGCCGTCAGATTGCCAAACTTGCGCCCGCGGAGCCATCCACTAAGCTCGCCGCGGGAATGGATGCGCTCCAGACCCGGGTGAGAGAATTGCAGGGCAAGCTCAAGACCGAAATGGAGATGCTGGGACTCTCTGAGCTTCCTACGGCTGACCACATCGCGAGCGAAATCACTGCCACTCATGACAAAGCGCGGCAACTGAACACCGATATTGGCGCCGCCGAAGCAGCGGAGGAGGGGCCAAAGGGCGTGCTCGCCGAAGCAACGGAGTCGCTGCAGAAGTTGGAACAGTGCCTCGCCAAATTGCGTGGTGCTCTGGAGGCCAAACAGGCAACGCTTGCCGCCGCCCGGGCTCAATCCACCGACGAGCAACTTGCGTCAAGCGCGACGGAACTGACACTGCGCGCCACCGGGCAGAAGGCCGCATTAACCAAACTGGAGAGCGATCAGGGAGAAACTGTCGAGGCCATCGAGGTGCGCATCAAGCGCCTGGAAGCAGCAGGGAAGAATCACCAGAAGGCTCTGGACGTGCTGAACATCGAGACCACGCGACTGAATGCTCTGATCGAGGCCAACGAGGGGGCCGGCCTGGACGAAGCGCTGGAACTCGCACGCGCGGACCAAACCCGGCTCGAGGCGGCAGTGAAAGGCTACGAGGACGAGGCTGCCGTTCTGCAACTTCTCCATCAGACCCTACGGGACGCGGAACGTGAGGCGAAGGCTCTCTATCTGGCGCCGGTCATGAGTCGGGTCGAGCCCTATCTGAAAATGTTGCTCCCGGGTGCGGACCTGGTGTTTGACGAGAATCTGACCATCAGCGCGATCCAGCGCAATGGGGCAGCCGAGGCCTTCGACCGTCTCAGCGACGGCACCCAGGAGCAGTTGGCCGTGCTGACCCGTCTTGCGTTTGCCGAACTCCTGCTCCAGCAGGGCCGTCCGGCAACCCTGATCCTTGATGACGCTCTGGCCTTCAGCGATGACCAGCGAATCGAACACATGTTCGATATTCTGATGCGCGC
Organism: uncultured Acidobacteriia bacterium; assembly: GCA_903876865.1. GTDB lineage: Bacteria > Acidobacteriota > Terriglobia > Bryobacterales > Bryobacteraceae > Solibacter. The sequence goes on along the minus strand of CAIRBY010000733.1, from coordinate 7,774 downwards.
GGGGGAGAATATGCAGATCCTGGTGCTGACCTGCCGCAAACGACTGTTCGCAAGGCTGGGCGCAACGGAACTGACACTCGCGAAGACGCAGTGAAGGCGGGGTGGTGGCTCTTGATCAGAAATGGGGGGCGAAGGGAAAAATGGTGCCGGAGGTGGGACTTGAACCCACACGCCCAGTGAAGTGCGCCGGATTTTGAGTCCGGTTCGTCTGCCAATTCCGACACTCCGGCACAGGAGGTCATTTGAATTTTACCACTACTTCGGCCGATCGGTTATCCCGTCTCGGAATTCAGCCCGCTAATCCTTGGCCGCGATCGCATCCAGCGCGAAGCCCGCGTCCATCCCCGGCAGCCCTTCAAACAGCAGCACTGAACCCACCGCTTTGGGAAAGAACTCCGGCCGCAACTTCCGCACCTGCGCGCCGATCGAGCCCGCCAGCGGATAATACTGTGCGAACGCCACATCGCGCCCCGTCACTCCATTGGATTCGAGCGCCTTCTGTAACCGCTCCAGCGCCAGCCGCGAGTTGCTTTCCTGGAACCCGTAGCTGACTTGCGACCCGGTCAGGACCACGTGCGCCGCGCCCACCAGCGCTGCCTGCGGATCTCCCTCCGCCGGAAGATATTCCACCCGCGCACTCGCGTCCCGCGTCAACCGCGCCACCGCTTCGCACGCCGCCAGCGCCTGCTGCGGAGCCCGCTGCGTCTGCACGTAATTGAGCGCCGCGTGCGGGTACGCCGCTTCCACCAGCTTGCGCGTGGCCGCCACGTTCTCCAGTGAACTCAGAAAACAGGTGACCCGCACCACATCCGTGGATTTTGAGCCCGCCGCCTGCAATGCCTGCTGTAGCCGTTCCAGCGACGCGGCCGCGAGCGGTTCCACCGGGTCCAGCGGATTGTCGCTCGTCGCTACCGGCGCGGCAAGAAACACCAGGCCTCGCGGGTTGATCTCTTTTTTCTCCGTAGCGATCGCTTCCAACACTACCTGCGCGCCTTCGAGCGGCAATCCGCCCGCCTGAATCAGGCTCAGCGCCGGCAAGGGCATATGCCGCACCGTGAAGGCCTCGCTGACCAGGTCGCGCACCCGGCGCAGATCGCCCGAGCCCGCCACAAACGCCCGGATCTTCAGCACCGGCGATGCTCCGGTCTGGTGTGCCAGCGCCTTCAGCGCCTCGCGCACCTGCGCCGAAAGCAGCCCCTTCGCCGAGAGCGGTGTCACGTGAAAGGAAAGCCGCCGCGTCTCGCCCGTCACCGCGCTCGGCAAATCCCTGGGAAGTTGCAGCGTCTGCGTGATCTCTTCCTTCTTCCGCTTCTGCGCGGAGAGGCCGGGCGCACACAGCAGTACGCACACCGCCGCAATACTGAGAGAGATCAACCACGGCGCGAAACGGCGGGAGAGTGTCATGGGGCTGGAGTTCCGCATCGCCGGCGCTGGCCGTCCGGCGCCGGCTGGAAAATAGAATTGTATCAAACGCCTCGGAAACGCCAAACGTACCTTACGCCGCGCGCGCAACGGTAGAATGGAAGATACGCGATGTAACTGGGAAATGTAGTTGGGAAACTGATGCCTGCGCCGGAACTGGTAAGAAAGCGTAAAAAGAAGGTCCAGCAGTCGCCCATCCAGAAATACTGGTGGCTCGCGCCCCTGCTGATCGGTGTCGGGATCATCGGCTGGATCGCCACCGGTCCCCGCTGGTCGCGCGCCAAAATCAACCTCACGCCCAACCGCAAGCCCATCACCGGATACCTCGGAGGACTCAACGCGCTCGAACAGGAATATGCCCGCTACTACGGCAAGCCTCTCACCAGCGTGGAAGTGCGCCACGATTTTGAACTCGCCGGCAAGCGCGTCGCCGCCAAGGATTACACCAGCGCCGTGGGCCTGCTCGAACACGTTGCCAAAACCGCGGCCGTACCCATGATCTACAACGACCTCGCCGTGCTCTATGCCGAGGTTGAAGACAAATCCCGCGCCATTAACGCCTTCCGCGAAGCCCTCGCCCGCGATATCGATTACGCGCCGGTCCGCGCCAACCTGGAAAAAATGCCCGAACTGCTGCAACTCGGCGCCGAACCCGTCTCCCGCGAAGTCGAACCCAACAACTTTATGACCGTCGCCAATGTCATCTCTCCCGGACGCGCCGTGGATGGCTCCATCGAAGCCGCCGTGGATGACTTGGATTTCTTCCGCATCACCACTCCCCCCGCCCCGCGCGACCTGATCTCCATCGAGATCACCAATCACTCCAAAACCCTCGCCCCCGTGCTCAGAATCTTCGACGCCGAGCACCGTATTCTCGATTGGGGCAAGACCGTCCACGAACCCGGCGCCGATCTCAAACAGATCATCGCGCCGCCCCCCAACTCCATCCTGTATCTGCAGATTTCGGGTTACGGCAGCAGCGCCGGCGCCTATTCCTTATTGGTGAAACCCCTCCGCTCCTTCGATAACTGGGAACCCAACGACGATATCTACAGCGCGCGCCGCATCGCGGTAGGCACACCAATCGAGGCCAACATCATGGATGCCTCCGATACCGACTATTTCTCCTTCGTCAGTCCCCGCAACGGCACCCTCAACGTGGTCATCAGGAACCGCTCCGAGACCCTCATCCCCGCCCTCAGCACCTTCTTCCCCGACCGCCGCTCCAGCGGTTTCGGCCCGGATATCAAATCTCCCGGTCTCGATTTGCGCCACACCATGGAAGTCCAGGAAAACCAGATCTATTACATTCAAGTCTGGTCCCAACGCGATTCCGTGGGCGCCTATACCCTGACGGTCGAATAAATGCTACCAGTCCAATGTGGTATGGTATGGCTGAATGGTCTTTCAGCCAAAGCTCGACCATAACTCCGAATCACCGCTTTATCGCCAAGTTTTCGAGCAGATTGCCGCCCAAATCCGCTCCGGACACTTGGCGCGCGGCGAACGCCTGCCCGCCACCCGGGAATTGGCTGGCTCACTTGGACTGAACCGCACCACCGTTTCCGCTGCCTACGAAATGCTCGAAACCGAAGGCCTGATCTCCGGACAGGTCGGCCGCGGCAGTTTCGTTACGGCCTCCCCCACAGCTCCCCCCTCTTCCCCGGCTGAGGGAGTGAACTGGAACGGCCTGCTCGAACGCAACGAGAACTTCATGTCCGGCCCCGGCGGCGGACGCGGCAGGGAAGTCATCAGTTTTGCCGTCTCCCGCCCCTCCCGCGACCTCTTCCCGCTGGACGAATTCCGGGCCACCTGCGCCACCGTGCTCGCCCGCGCAGATCTGGCCGACATCCTCCAATTGGGCTCGCCCAGCGGCTACGAACCCCTGCGCCGCTACCTGCTCGAGGAAGCGCGCCGCCAGCACGTCGCCTCCCCTGGCGATGACCTGCTCATCACCAACGGCTGCCAGCAGGCGCTCGACCTGCTCGGCCGCGTCCTGCTCCGCCCCGGCGATACCGTCGCCGTGGAAGACCCCCTCTACACCGGCCTGAAGAACCTGCTGACCGGCATGGGAGCGCAACTCTGCGGCATCCCCGTCGGCGCCGAGGGCATGGACCCCGCTCACCTGGAACGTGTGCTCGAACGCGAGCGTCCCCGCTTCCTGGTAGTCACTTCGAATTTCCAGAACCCCACCGGAGCCAGCCTGCCGCTGCCCGCGCGCCGAGCCCTGCTCGATGCCGCCCGCCGCTTCGGCGTTCCCGTGATTGAGAACGATGCCTATGGCGAACTCCGCTATAGCGGCGAAGTCCTGCCTTCGCTCAAGCAACTCGATGAGAGCGGCGGCACCGTGCTGCTGCGCAGTTTCTCCAAGGTCAGCTTCCCCGGCCTGCGCGTCGGTTGGGCTTTGGGCCCCAAGCCCCTGATCGACCGCCTCCGCAACGCCAAAGAGGCCGCGGACCTGCATTCCGACCAGCTTTCCCAAGCCGTGCTTCTGGAATTTGCCGAATCCGGCCGCCTGGAAGCGCATCGCACCATCATGCGGAAGGCCGGCGCCGAGCGTCTCGCCGCCACCCTCGATGCCTGCGCGAAATATCTGCCCCCCGGCACGCGCTGGACGTGTCCCGAAGGCGGCATGAACGTATGGGTGCGCCTGCCCGAACCCCTGGACGCCGGGGAATTGCTGGCGCGCGCGCAGCGTCAGGGCGTGGCCTATGTGCCCGGGCGCTACTTCGCCGTCTCCCGGCTCGAACCGGGAGCGTTGCGATTGAGTTTTGCGGGCCTGACTCCGGACGAGATCCGGACCGGGCTGGCGATTTTGGGCCGGACGATCGGTGCGGAGTGGGAGAACGCAGTGCCCAGCTACGAACCGTCCCCGGCAATGGTGTGAGTGCAAAGTTTACCAACAGTAAGAGGAGAGGATTATGTTTCAGTTTTCTAGCGAACAGTTTCGTTTGAAGGTCGGGTTGGCGGAGATGTTGAAGGGCGGCGTCATTATGGACGTCACCAATGCCGAGCAGGCCAAGATCGCCGAAGATGCCGGAGCCTCCGCCGTCATGGCCCTGGAGCGCGTGCCCTCGGACATCCGCAAAGAGGGCGGCGTGGCCCGTATGTGCAGCATCGAAATCATGGAAGAGATCATGAAGACCGTGACCATCCCGGTGATGGCCAAGGCGCGCATCGGCCACTTCATGGAAGCCCGCATCCTCGAATCCATGGGCGTCGATTTCATCGACGAAAGCGAAGTGCTCACCCCTGCCGATGAGGAGCACCACATCGATAAGAACGATTTCAAAGTGCCCTTCGTCTGCGGCGCCCGCAACCTCGGCGAAGCCCTCCGCCGCATCGGCGAAGGCGCGGCCATGATCCGCACCAAGGGCGAAGCCGGCAGCGGCAACATCGTCGAAGCCGTCCGCCATATCCGCACCATCGTCAAGGAAATGAAGCAACTGACCGTGCTCGGCAAGGAAGAGCTCATGCACTCCGCCAAGACTCTGGGCGCGCCCATCGAACTGGTGGAGTGGGTCGCGGCCCACGGCAAACTGCCGGTGCCGAACTTCAGCGCCGGTGGAATCGCCACCCCGGCCGATGCCGCGCTCGTCATGCAGTTGGGCGCAGAAGCCGTCTTCGTCGGCTCGGGCATCTTCAAATCCAGCGATCCGGTCAACCGCGCCAACGCTATCGTCATGGCCGCCAAGAACTTCAACAATCCCGAAAAGCTCCTCGAAGCCAGCCGCACGCTCGGCGCCGCCATGCCCGGCCTGGAAATCTCCAAGATCCCCGAAGGCGAACTCATGCAGGGCCGGGGCTGGTAAATGAAGAAAGTGGGAGTGCTTTCGCTGCAGGGGGATTTCGCGGCGCACGGTGCGGCATTGGAACGCGCCGGCGCCGAGCCCGTCTATGTCCGCGAGCGCGCGCAGTTCGGCGCAATCGATGGGCTCGTGATCCCCGGCGGCGAAAGCACAACCATGTTGAAGTTGCTCCACTACGAACATCTCTTTGAAGATGTCGCCGAGTTCGGCAGCCGTAAACCCGTCTTCGGCACCTGCGCCGGAGCCATCCTCATGGCCAGGAGCGTCGCCAATCCCGCGCAGGAAAGCTTCGCGCTCATGGATATCGCAATCGAGCGCAACGCCTACGGCCGCCAGTTGGATAGCCGCGTGATCGAACTCGATACCGCCCCCGAATTCACCGCCCGCGTGGGCACAGGCAAACTCGAAGCCGTCTTCATCCGCGCCCCCATCATCCGCAGCGTCGCCGCGGACGTGAAGGTGCTCGCGGAATACGGCGGCACTCCGGTGCTGGTGGAGCAGGGCCGCCACCTCGCCGCCACCTTCCACCCGGAACTGACCCGCGATCTGCGCGTGCACCAACTCTTTTTGGAGCGCTTGTGATTCAGCAGGTTCCCGAAACCGTCAAGAAGCGCATTCTCTTCGTCTGCATCGGCAATGCCTGCCGCAGCCAGATGGCCGAAGGCTTCGCCACCGCCTACGGCAGCGACGTGCTCATCGCCGCCAGCGTGGGACTCTCCCCCGCCACGCTGCTCGCGCCGGACACCATCCGCGCCATGGAAGAGAAGAACATCGAGATCCGCGAGCAGTTTCCCAAGGCGCTCCGCCACCTTGGCAAAGCCCACTTCGATCTGGTCGTGAATCTGAGCGGCAGCTACCTGCCTCCCGAATTCGGCGACAAGATCCTCGATTGGGAAGTGCGCGACCCCATCTTTCTCTCCTACAAAGAGCACTGTGAAGTGCGCGACGAAATCGAGCGCCAGGTCATGAAACTCATCCTCGAGTTCCGCCGCGCCCCGGGTCCGAAGTTCCGCGGTTTCGGCTCCGGCCGCCTGGAAATCTAGCCCGAGCGACACCTCCCCCGGTGCGGCCTCGCACGGAGTGACCCTTGCACCCGGGTGCCGGATTCGCCATAATACGGCCAAGATTCACAAAGGTTAGTATGCTTTCATACCCACAGGAGAACTGCCGTGCGAACCACTCTGGTAGCCGCGCTGGTTGCTTGCGCTAGCCGCGGAATGCAGATCCGGACCCGGCGCTTTCTGGCCGGCCTGTCCGCGGATGAATTGCAGTTTCTGGCGGAGTTTCAGGGCTGCTGTGTGCTCGAATCCGGCCGCCTGGAATGCACTCCTCTGGCTCAGCGGATCGAACGGTTTCAACGCCTGCGGGTGAGACGGAGCAGCCTGGGCTCCGCCGATCAGGAACAGAAGATGATCCTCCTGCTCGAATACCTGCAGCGCGCCGGAACGCCGCAATACGTGCGCACCGGCCAAGCCGCATAGTTCTCCGCTGCCTGATCTGCTATTGAATGATGCCGCCCTCGGCGTGAGGTTCCAGCTTGATTTCGCCGAATGCGGTTTCGTACTGCGTCACGTTCTGCTGCAGAATGTTCAGTAGCGCCTTGGCCTGCTGCGGGCTCAGATAGACGCCCTGAAAATTGTGGATCGCCACGTTGTCGGCGGCCGTCTGGTTGACCCGTCCGAACATCAGAAAGAAATCCCAGAGATTCACGCGGATCTGTACGCTGTTGGCGTAGTTTTCCCGATACTCGGCGGTGTTGATCAATTGAATCTTGGGGGCGGGTTGCTGCGTCATATAAAACAAGCGTAACACTCACCCTCACCGGTCACCCGCGAGCCGTTTTAGGAAATCTTTACAAGAAATTCCAAAACTACTGGCGGCTCTAAAGCGTCCGATGAGTATAGGAGGGCATTGAAGATGAAAACTCTAATGGAAAACAACCCGCAAGGTCTCGCGCACTGCCCCATGTGCACGCACACCGTGCCGGCGGAGATCGATTTGCGCGGCCGCTGGGCCCGCGTCCTGGCAGGGCAGAAATGCCCGCGCTGCAGCGCGTCGCTCGAAGTTGCTGTCGTCGTCCGCATCCCCGAAGCGGCCTAGTACGCTGTCGTTGCGCATTGGTCACTTGTTGGTTGCGTGTTTGTTGTCCGGCGGCGTGGATTCTGTCATAGTGAGAGAACTGGCCCCACATTGGGCCCGACACAGGGAATTGAAGCAGGCAGGGAAAATATGAAACGGAAAATTCAACCAAAATCCGAACCCGTAGTTCCCGCCGATCTTCTGGAACAGGCGAAGAAGGCGATTTCGCCCGATCGTTCCCCGGAACGTCTGCCCAAGCTCGAAAACTGCTCGGTCTGCGGTGCGGAAACGTCCGTTGTGGCCGCCGGGGAAACGCTCTGCTGGGTCTGCCGCCGCCTCAAAATCAGCGCCTGGCGCGAGATCGAACAACAAGCCCCCATGCAGGAATAGGCGCTGTAGCGCCGTTTCGGAAGAAGCGCGCCCCCGCGCTGTTTCAGAAAAGCCGCGCCCCCGCGCTGTTTCGG
>CAIRBY010000732.1 GCA_903876865.1 uncultured Acidobacteriia bacterium | reverse complement strand
GGCCTTGGACTGGCCGATGGTGAGATCGACAGCCGCGTCCAATTGGAGTTCGCCATCCACGGCGAGTTCGGGCGCGCGCGCCTGCAACATCTGCAGGGCTTCCACGATCTTGTCGATGGTGGGCCCCTTGGCGCTGCCTTTTGTGGAGAAGCTGAGCAGCGCGACGACGGGCTCGGCATCCAGCAGGGTGCGCGTGTTCTCGGCCGTAGCGAGCGCGATATCGGTGAGTTGGAGGGCGTTGGGGTCCATCACCACGGCGCAATCGGCGAACATGAAGAGGCCGTTGTGGCCCAGGGCGCGGTCGTGCAGAGCCATGAGGAAGAAACTCGAGACCAGGCGGGCGGCGGGGTGGAGGCCGATACTGAGGATGGCCGCGCGCACCGTGTCGCCGGTGGAGTTGGCGGCGCCTCCCACGAAACCATCGGCATCGCCCGCGCTGACCATCAGGGCGCCGAAATAGAGCGGCTGCCGGGCGACCTGTTCGGCCTCCGTCAGGGTGACGCCTTTGGCGCGACGCCGCTCGTAGAAGAGCGCCGCGTATTTGGCGGTGACGGGTGAAGTCGCGGGGTCGACGAAGTCCACGCCTGCGGGAGCGTTGGCGGGTTTGGGGCCGATCAACACGGGCTTGACCACGCCTTCGCGCGCCATGCGGGCGGCGGCTTCCAACACGCGGACATCGCCGCCCTCTGGAAATACGATGGTCTTTTTGGTTTTGCGGGCGCGCTCGATCAGGCCCGCCATGAATGCTACTGCTGACTCAGGAATTGCCGGCATAAGGGTTGGAAAATTGAGTCTAACAGGCGGCGCGCGAAGTCGGGGAATCGGGGAAGGGACGAGACTGCTGAAGACCTCGCGTTTGGCGATGAGATCTCCGCGCGCAATGGTAGGGTAGGCGGTTCCGCCTGCCAACTCCTCAGGCGTGCCTGATTGGCAAGTGATGACGTTGGCACGTGCCTGCCCTGCTCAATCGCCGAGGAACTTGCCAAACGCGCGCAGGCCCTTCACGTTGTCGCAGACGGCCTTGATGCCCGCCGTGAGCGGAATTGCAAGCAGCAGGCCGGGCGCATCCCAGAGGAAGCCCCAGAGCATCAGGGAGAAGGTGACCACGAGCGGATTGAGGTGCACGCGCGAGCCCACGATTTTGGGGTAGAGCACGTTGAGCGCAATCAGATGGAGCATGGCCACGGTGACAATCACCAGGACGTAGACGGGCACGGCATTGAGGGGCAGCGCCGCGAAGAGCGGCGGGATCATCGCGAGCGGGAGCCCGATGTAAGGTACCAGGCTCATGAAGCCGCTGAGTGGGCCTACCAGAATCGGATAGGGCACGTGGAGCGCCCAGAAGAGCATGGAACTGATCACGGCGAGGAGCAGGCCGAGCACGAAGTTGCCGACCACGAACGCGCGCACCATATCGGCGATGCCCTGCACGCTGCGCGCCGCCACCTGCCGGTCTTCCCCGCGGAAGAACTGCAGGAAGCTGCGGTTGATGTGGTCGCGCCAACTGAGCATGAAATAGACCAGGAACGGGATGAACGAGAACATCAGGAGTACCTGGTAGAGCGAATCGAGGCGCGAGAAGATGTAATCGCCGATCGGGGTGCTCTCGGCGTGAATGCGGACCTCTGGAATGGCGCCGGGCAAGCCGCTCACGCCGGGGGGCGGGGCGGAGGCGATGCCCTTCTTGCCTTTGCGGGCGGCGGCGAGAGCCTGTTCCTGGGCGCGCTGCCGCTCCTCTTCCTGCCGCTGGCGGGCGGGGACGAGCACCTTGTAGGTCTGCTCCTCCATGCCGGCGATCTTTCGCTGCGCGCCATCGACAATATCGCCGATGCGCTCGCCGTACTTGGGCAGTTCGGAGAAGAGTCCGGAGAGCTGCGAGTAGGCGCCAAGCGCCATCACATAGACCAGCAGCAGCGCGAAGGCGCAGACCACAAAGCTGGCGAGCGAACGGGGAAGGCGGAGGCGCATCAGCAGCGCGACGAAGGGTTCCAGAATGAAGGCGATGGTCAGGGCAATCAGAGAGGTGATGAAGAAGAGGCGCCCGAAGTACAGAATCGCAATGATCACTCCCATCGCCAGAATCGGCAATGCGATGTGACGCGCCTCCTGCACGGCGCTGCCGGAAATGAGAGAGTGCTTGGATACGACTGACACGGCGCCGCTAACGACCCTTGTTCTCGACTGTAACACGCACACGTCTATAATGAAATTGATTTGACCAGCGACCCGACGTTTGACGCTCCCCTGTATGACCCGCACCAGGAGGGGCCTCCCGACCTTTCCCGCATCCTCGCACTCGATCTGGGCAAGCGCCGCATCGGCCTGGCCATCAGCGATCCGCTGCGGATCACGGCGCAAGGCCTGCCGAACCTGGTGCGGACACGCATCCGCGACGATCTGGACGCGCTGGAAACCATGATCCGCGAGCGCGAAGTGGGGATGATCCTGCTCGGCAATCCGATCAATATGCGGGGCACCGAGGGGCGCCAATCGGTGTGGGTGCGCGAGTTCGCCGAGGCGCTGGGGAAGCGCACGCACGTACCGGTGAAGTTGTGGGACGAGCGGCTGACCTCTGTGGAAGCGGGGCGCGTGCTGCGTGCAAGCGGCATCAGCATTGAGAAGCGGGCGGCGGCGGTGGACCGGCTCTCGGCGATGATCCTGCTGCAAAGCTATCTGGATTCGCTATGAGCTTCGCCGGGCGCGCGGGCGCGGTGCTGCTGGCCGTGGCGGCGGTGGGGGTCTACGGCGTCTATCGCATCGAGCAGCCCTACCAGGGCTTTGCCGGCGAGACGTTCGTGGAATTTCCCCGCGGCACCGGCACGAGCGCCATGGCGGCGGAACTGGTGAAGGCGGGCGTGGTGCATTCGCAGTGGGAGTTCCTGCTGGCGCGCTTTGCCAGCCGGACGCGCGTGCTGCAGGCGGGGGAGTATCGCTTCACGAAGGCGGCGAGCCCGATGGAGGTGGTCCGCCGGATTGCGAAGGGCGACACGTTCTATTTTGAGCTGGTGGTGCCGGAGGGGCGCAACCTCTTCGATATCGCCGCCAGCGTGGAAGCGCTCGGCCTCTTTCCCGCCCCGAAGTTTCTCGCGGCGGCGCGCAACCCGGCGCTGATCCGCGATCTGGATCCGTCGGCGCAGACGTTGGAAGGCTACCTCTTCCCGAGCACCTACCGGCTGAGTCGCCACACTTCGCCCGAAGCGCTCTGCAAGCTGATGACGGCGCGCTTCCGCGACGCGTGGCGAGCGCTGGGGACGAAGGCGGACGTGCATCGCACGGTCACGCTGGCGTCGCTCGTGGAAAAAGAGGGCAAGCTGGCGGACGAGCGTCCGGTGATCGCGGCGGTGTTCACGAACCGCTTGCGCATCGGGATGAAACTCGATTGCGATCCGACCACGATCTACGCCGCGCTGCTGTTGGGCCGCTACACCGGCGTGATTCATCGCAGCGATCTGGAGAGCGACCAGCCTTACAACACGTATCGCCACGCGGGGTTGCCGCCGGGACCGATCGCCAATCCGGGAGCGGCATCGCTGGGAGCGGCACTCGCGCCGGCTTCGAGCGACGCGATCTATTTCGTGGCGCGCGCGGATGGCTCGGGCGGCCACACGTTTTCGAACAACATTGCCGCGCACAATCTCGCGGTGGAGCGTTATCATCGTGCCCAGCACAAGTAAATCGGTCAAGCAGCAGTTGCGGGAATTTCTGGCGGAGACCAGCCCCGCGGCGATCACGGAGGCGGTGTGGCTGGAACTGATCGCGCGGATTTCGCCGGTCTCCGAGAGTTACCTGCGCGATCTGTTGCGCGATACCGGACTGCCGTTCGAGCAGCCCTACGCCGGCATCCGGCAGCACACCCTGACGGAGTTGGAGGAGTCGCTGCGCGGGATGCTGGCGGTCTATCTGGCGGCCACGGCGGAGGGCAACCGCACACGCGCGCGCTACTGCCGGCGGCAGGTGATCGCGGCCAAGGACCGTGCGAAATTTCTGACGGCGAAGCACCCCGGCAAGGAAGAGATG
>CAIRBY010000731.1 GCA_903876865.1 uncultured Acidobacteriia bacterium | reverse complement strand
GTGGCGGAGGGCAGGGCGAACATCTGCTTGGTGTCATCGAAGAGAAAGACGGAATGCATCACGGGGCCATAGGCCCAGAGCAACACGACGAGCGCGGCGGCGCACACCGCCCACGGCATCCACGGGATCGATGGCCCCGGTGGCTGCGCGAGCGGGCTCTCTGCCGCGCCCGGATTAGGCTTCTTGGTTTTCATGGTTCTTGAGGTTCTGCAAATGGTACTCGAGGATGGCGACGCGCTGCGCCAGCGCGATATTGTCGTCGCGCAGGTGGGAGAGGATTACGGAGTAGCGGAAGAACATGATGACGAAGAGGCCGCCCGCCGGGAGGAAGAGCGTGAGCGGCGAATCGGGCAATCCGGTGAGATCGCGCACCGCTTCGAGCAGCGGGTGGGCGCGCGAAAGAATCAGCATGGCCACGGCGGCCACCAGCCAGCTCACGGAATATTCCGGGCGGATATGCGCGCGGCGCACACTGACCAGAACCACGATCAGCAGGATCACACTCAAGACCGTGGTGACGTTCAACAGGCGGTCCATTTCACCTCCACTTAATCTCCGTTGCCCTTCCCGCGCGGGGCGCGATGGAAGCGGCTATCGTATTTCAGCACGTTGACGAATACCCCGAGCAGTACGTGCACCACATAGTAGAGCGATTTGAAGGCCGTGATGGAAGAGCGGCCGGTGGTGCGGGGCCGCATGCGGCAGGGCACCTCTTCGAAGCGGAAGCGGCGGCGCTGCAGCACCACGAGCGCTTCGATCTCGGGATAATCCAGCGGGAAACTGCCGCGGAACACATCCAGCGCGCGGCGGTTCACGCCGACGAAGCCGCTGGTGGGATCGTGCACGGGCTTGCCCAGGATAGGGCGCAGCACCATGCGGAAGAAGCGGATGCCGAGCGAACGCACGGCGCCGGTGCGCGAACCGTTTTCGGTGACGAAGCGCGAGCCGATCACCATTTCGCAGCCGGTGGTGCGGAGGCATTCGTAGACGCGCGGGATATCGGCGGGATCGTGCTGGCCATCGCCATCCACGCGGATCACGTAGTTGTAGCCCAACTCCCAGGCGAGTTTGTAACCGGCCTGCACGCAGCCGCCGAGGCCGAGATGGTGGGGCAGCGGCAGTACGCGCGCTCCGGCCGCGCGGGCGGCGGCGATGGTGCCGTCGCTCGAATAATCGTCGATCACGAGTACGGGAGTGCCGGGCAGGTGCTGATGAATCTCGCGGACCACACTGGCGATGGCGCCCTCTTCGTTCCAGGCGGGCACGATGATGAGCAGCGACTCGAAGTTCGCGGGAGCGGTCACAGTTCGGCCATCCTTCGCAGGCTGATGGAGTGGCTGCGCAGCAGGTGGCGGAAGACGGCGGGGGTAATGCGGGCGCGGGCGCGGATCTCGCGCCGCTGTCTCCACAGGCGGCCGAAGTTGGCGAGCAGCGCGGCGTGGGCGCGGAGCACATACCAGAGCATCTTCGGCCCGGCATTGCCCTCGGCGCGGAAGCGCGCGGCCGAACCGCGGCCCTGCAGCAGATACCAGGCGTGCCAGAGATAGCGCGCGAGCGCGGCGAAGGGCGCGGCGAGCAGCAGCGGGCCGGGAAAATTCTTGACCAGCACGAAGAGGCGGTTGCGCTCCACGTAATAGGCCTTCACCGGCGAGGCGCGTCCGGCGGAGTGCGAGTAGTGGTGCTCCACCATCGCGCCCGGCACATAGAGGCACTTCCAGCCGGCCCAGCGCGCGCGCAATCCGAGATCTGTGTCTTCGCAGTAGAGGAAGAACTCGTCGTCGAAGCCGCCGGTCTCTTCCAACATGCGGCGGCGGTAGAGGGCGGCGGAACCGCTGGGCATCAGGGTCTCTTCCAGTTCCGGAAAAGCCTCGGGCAGGCGCCCGTGACCGCGCTGTTTGCTGGAGCCATCGCGGGCGATGAGCATGGCGGCGGAATCGAGGCGGCCTTCGCCGAAGAGGCGGACCTGCGCGGCGCACATGCCCACGTCGGGACGTGCCTCCATCGCGCGCACGAGGGCTGCGAGCCAGCCGGGATCGGCCACGGCATCGTCATTGAGAGTGGCCACGTAAGGCGAAGTGGAGGCGCGAATGGCCTGATTGATGGCGCCGCCGAAGCCGGCATTGCGGGCGTTCTCTATGATGCGCGCACGCGGAGCGTTGCCGCCGCGGGCTGCAAGACCCTGGCCGCTGTTATCCACGACGATCACTTCCAGATCTTGCATGGTCTGCCGCCCGAGCGATTCCACGCACTCGCGCAGCCTGGAATCGGCGGCCAGCGTGGGGATCACTACCGTAACAAGGAACTCAGGCAATTTTGATTCTATCCTTATCGCCGCGCCAGCAGAGCGCCGAGCCAGACCGCGGCATAGCCGAAGACGACACTGCCCACCACATTCGCCAGACCGATCCAGAAGCCGCCCTGGCGCACCGCCGAATAGGTCTCCCACTCGAAGCTGGAAAACGTAGTGTAGCCGCCCAGGAAGCCGACCACCAGCGCCAGGCGCCAGTAGGGGTGCGGCTGCAACCGCTCGGTGAGCAGCGTCATCACCAGACCGATCACGAAGCAGCCGGTGATGTTGATGGTCATGGTGCCCACCACCGGGAAGCGCGCGCCGAACCGGGTGGCGATGGCGGTGGAGGCCAGGTACCGGGCCAGCGAGCCCGCGCCGCCGCACAACAGGATCAGCAGATACTTCATGGGAAGAGATTCCAGCCAGCCGGCAGGCGACAGACGGCGCGCGCCTGTCCCGCGGTCACGGCTGCAGGCATTCGCCGATTTCCTTTTCCGAAATGGCGCCGCCTTTGATCACGCGCCAGTAGGGTTCGGTGATATCGATGGTGGTGGCGCCTTCCCCGACGCAGCGTCCGCCATCGAGCACGAGATCGATGCGGCCATCCATGGTGCCGAAGACATCGATGCCGCTATGGCAGGTCGGGTGGCCGGAGATGTTGGCGCTGGTGGAGATCAGCGGCTGGTTGAGCAGGGCGATGAGCTTATCCACCACGATGGAGCGGGCATGGCGCAGCGCGAGGCGGCCGGTGTTGCCGGTGACCTTGAGCGGGATCTTGGCGGCGGCGGGCACGATCACGGTGAGCGGACCGGGCCAGAATTTACGCGCCAGCAGGAAGAAGCGGTTGTTGAGTTCGCCCGCGAGTTCCTCCGCCATCATGCTGTCGCGGATCAGGATGGGCAAGGCGCGGTTGGGCTCGCGGCCCTTGGCCTGAAAGACGCCGCTGACGGCGCGCAGGTTGAAGGGGTCCGCCACCAGCGTATACAACGCATCGGTGGGGATGGCCACCACTTTTCCGCGCCGCACGGCCGCGGCCGCACGTTCCAACGCTTCCGGTTGCGGATCTTCCGGGTTGATTTCGACCAGGTCTGTAGCCATGGGCTGCCTTCGATCTTAGCGGTACTGGATGGCCTCGGCAACGTCGATGGCCATCTGGTAGCGGCCGAAGGGAGCGCTCAGCTGGACACCTTGGACCATTTTGCAGACGCGCGCGACCATCTCGCGGGCGATCGCGACGCCTTCTTCACGGGCCTTTTCGGCGTTATCCACGCGCCGCATCCGCTCCATGAACGGCTCGGGAACGGGGACGCGCAGTTCGTTCACCATGAACTCGGCATTGCGGTAACTGGTGAGCGGCCAGATGCCGCAGAGCACCGGGATCTTCACGTGCTCGATGCGTTTGAGGAAGGCTTCGAGCTGATCCAGATCGAAGACCGGCTGCGTGACCACATACTCGGCGCCGGCTTCCACCTTCCATTCGAAGCGGCGGATCTCTTCATCCATATTGACGGCGCCGGGGTTGGCGCCCACGCCGATCAGCAGCGCGGTCTGCGACCCCATGGGGTTGCCGCCGATATCGAGGCCGTGATTGAGATTGCGCACGATGTTGACGAGGCCGATGGCATCCACGTCGAAGACCGCGGTCGCATCCGGGTAGGAGCCCATGCGCGGCGGATCGCCGGTGATGCAGAGCAGATTGCGCACGCCCGCGCCGTGCGCGCCGAGCAGTTCGCTCTGAATGCCGAGGATGTTGCGGTCGCGGCAGCAGAAGTGGCTGACAGCTTCGATGCCCGCCTGATCCTGAATCAACTGGCAGGTGACCTGCGCGCTCATGCGGGCGCTGGCACGGGGGCCATCGGGCACGTTGATGGCGTCGATGCCGTGCTCGGCGCAGAGTTTGGCGCCGGCGATTTCGCGGGAGGCATCCACGCCGCGGGGCGGCAGGATTTCCACGAAGGAGACGAACTCCCCGGCGGCGAGCTTGGCGCCGACTTTGGACTTGTCGCCCATCGCGACCGGCGCGAGCGCCTGCACCTTGACGCGCGGCTCTTCCACGGTGGCGGCGAGTTTCTTCTGCGTGGGCTGGAGCGAGCGGGTCTCGCTGCGGATGAGCTTGATGTGATCGGGCGTGGTGCCGCAGCAGCCGCCGATGACTTTGACGCCGGCCCAGAGCAGGCGGCGCGCATACTGCGCCATGTACTCCGGCGAGCAGAGGTAGATGTTGCGGCCTTCCACGCGCATGGGCAGGCCGGCGTTGGGCATGGCGCTCAACGGCTTGGCCGCATATTCCATCATACGTTCCACGGTTTCGAGCGTGGCCTTGGGACCGACGGAGCAGTTGAGGCCGATCACATCCACGGGCCAGGAGTTCATCTCGCGGGTGAAGGTTTCGGTATCGGTGCCGCCGGGGAGGTGGCCGAAATCGTCGATGGTGACCTGGGCGATCGTGGGAACCTCGCCGCCGGTCGCATCGTGGGCGGCCATCACGGCTTCGCGGAGCTCATCGAGGTTGCCGAAGGTTTCGAAGATGAGCAGGTCCACGCCTGCCTCGAGCAGGGCATCGATCTGTTCGCGGAAGGCGGCGCGCGCCTCGGCGAAAGAAGTGGGGCCGAGGGGTTCGATGCGGATGCTGAGGGGGCCCACGGCGCCGGCGACAAAGGCTCCGTTAGCGGCTTCCCGGGCGATGCGGACGCCTGCCTGATTGATGGCCTGTAACTTCTCGGCGAAGCCGAACGCGCCGAGGCGGTGGCGGGTGGCGCCGAAGGTGTTGGTTTCGAGGATCTCCGCGCCCGCCTTGGCGTATTCCTGGTGAATCTGGCGGACCATATCCGGCGCGGAGAGATTCAGCTCATCGAAGCAGCGGTTGATGAAGACGCCCCGCGAGTAGAGCATGGTGCCCATGGCGCCATCCGCCACAATCACTCGGTTGGCTAGCTGGTCACGAAACTCCTGGGCGCGGGAAGTTGAATTTGTCGTCATGAGATGCCTTCGCCGATGCGCTTCCGCATGGCGAAAGGGGCGATATCTTTCATTTTAGCTCAGGTCCTACCGATGCCAGCCTTCCGAGGGTCCGCGCCAGCACCAACACACCGCGCGCGATGTCTTCGGGAGACGCATACTCATCGGGGCGGTGGCTGACTCCGCCGCGGCAGGGGATGAAGAGCATGGCGGCGGGCGCGATGCGCGACAGGAAGAGCGAATCGTGATAGGCGCGGCTCACCATGAGTTTGGCGGGGAGATGCAGGTCACCGCAGGCGGCGGTGAGCGCGTCCACCACCAGCGGATCGCTGGCGGCGGGCGCATCGGCATTGAGCACCTCGCAGCGCACCTGCACGTGGCGCGCGGCGGCGATCGAGGCGCAGCGCGCTTCGATGAGATGGAGCACCCCATCGCGGCGGGCGAGATCGATATCGCGCACATCGGCGGTGAGGCGGACGCGGCTGGGGATGCTGTTGATGGCGGCGGGGAAGAGTTCGCAGATGCCGCAGGTGGCTACGGTGTCGAGCGCGCCGGTAGAGAGCGCGGCGGCTTCCACGGCGAGCGCAATCTCCGCCGCGGCGAGGAAGGCGTCGCGGCGTCCCGGCATGAGGACGGCGCCGGCATGGCCGCCCACGCCCTCCACCGTGATGTTCAGCGTGGCGGGCGCGGCAATGGCGGTGACAATGCCGAGGGGGAGTTGCTCCTGTTCGAGCAGCGGTCCCTGTTCGATGTGGAGTTCCACGAAGGCGTGGTAGTGGCCGGGGGCGAGGCGCACGCTGGCGAGCGTCCCGGTGAAGCCTGCGGCGGTGCGGACGTCTTCCAGCGTGACGCCCTCAGAGTCTTGGAGCGCGGCGGCGCGCTCCGCGGCAAGCGTGCCCGAAAGCAGCCTGCTACCGATGCAGCCGATGCCGAAGCGGGTGGGCTCTTCCGAAGTGAAGAGGAGCAGTTCGAGCGAGCGGCGCGGCTGAAAACCGGATTCGCGCAGGGCGCGG
>CAIRBY010000730.1 GCA_903876865.1 uncultured Acidobacteriia bacterium | reverse complement strand
CTGACGACGCCGGATGCCTCGCGCGGCGAAGTCTTCCACCGCTGGCCCCAGGTGTTGCCGGGGGGACGGTTCCTCTACTCGATCCAGAGCGAAAAGCCGGAACACAGCGGCGTGTTCGTCGCGTCTTTCGCCAACCCGAAAGAGAGAATCCGGTTGTTGAATACCGACACCAATGCCCTCTATGCGCAGGGCAGCGACGGCCGAAGCTATCTCTTGTGGCTCCGCGGCGGCAGCCTGACCGCGCAGCAGTTGAATCTCTCCACCCTGCAATTCGAAGGCGAATCGCGCACCATCGCCGAGACGGTAGCTCGGGTCGGAATCCTGGGCCTCATGAACGCCGCCGTATCCGCCAGCGGATTGCTTGTCTTCAGCCCCTCGAATACACTCAGCCAGTTTACGTGGCTGGACCGCACCGGCAAGCCGCTCGGCACGGTGGGCGAGCCCGGGGAGTTCACCACGTTTCGTATTTCGCCGGACGGGCACCGCGTAGCGGCTTCGATGGACCGCGCCGCATCCACCGATCTCTGGATGCTGGATGTGGTGCGCGGCGTTTCCAGCCGCTTCACCTCCAGTTCGGTCTTCGGCGTCTATCCCATCTGGTCCCCGGACGGCCGCACGATCCTCTTCAGTTCCGGCACCCCGCGCAATCTGGTCCGGAAGGATTCGGACGGCGCGGGCAGCGAACAACCGCTCTACGCATCGCAGGGAAATAAATATGCCTTCGACTGGTCCCGCGATGGCCGAATGGTGCTGTTCGGGGAGAGCACTGCGGCCACGCCGCGCCAGTTTCGCGCACTGGAGATCACCCCGCCAGGAAGTGCGCGCCCCATCCTCGCGGCCCAGCGATACAAGGTCTCGGCCGCGAACGAATGGTGGGGCCGCTTCTCCCCGGAGCCCAGTCCCCATTGGGTGGCGTATCAAAGCGACGACACCGGCCGCTGGGAAGTGTTCGTCAACTCTTTCCCGGAACCGCGCGGCGCCGTCCGCATTTCTATTGGCGGAGGCCAGTATCCGCAATGGGGCGCCACCGCCAACGAACTCTTCTATGTGTCGCCGGACAATAAACTGATGTCGGTAAGCCTAAGGCCAGGGATGGGCACGGCCGAGCCATCCGCCCCGCGCGAACTGTTCCAACTGCCAATTGTGGAATCGGGCTTCAGCCCCTACGACACAACTCCGGACGGCCAGCGCTTCCTGGTGCGCGCCAACAACGGCCAGGCGGCACAGCCGCTCTCGGTGATCGTCAACTGGCCGGCGCTGCTGAAGAAAGGCGCGCCGCAATAAGGCACGCTCGCAGCGGAGATGCCCCGCGCTCCGGAGGAATCGTAAGATAATGGCATGAACCTGAGGTCCGCTCTGCTCCTCGTCGTGAGTGTTGTGGCTGGATTCCAGCCGGTGCTTGCCCAGTCGCCCGTGCGCGGCATGGCCGCAGATTATGCTTCCGTGATTCAGGAGGGCACCCCGCGCGCCGATGGCAGCCGCCACCTGGATACAGGCGCCACGCTCGCCGGAATCCGCGACCTCAAGGCGAACACCTACTTCTATCTGGTGCATGGCCAGCGCGATTGGGACGACCTGCGCAACGAGTTTCTCCCCGCCGCGGCCAAGGCCCGCCTCGATGTGTGGCTCTACTTCGTTCCGCCCAGCGAATGCCCCGCCCCGTGCGCACTGCCCTACGGCGAAGACTACATTCAGACGGCCGCCGAGACGGCCAAACTCTCGCTCACTTTCCCGAACCTGAAGGGCATGGCGATCGACGATTTCGCCGACAACGTCAGGCTCTATACTCCCGAATACGTCGGCCGCATGCGCGACGCCGGGCGCGCGGTCAATCCCAGCTTTCAGTTTTATCCGCTGCTCTACTGGCGCTCCATGCTGCCCGACTTCCTCGACAAGTACGCGCCGGTCATCGATGGCGCAATCCTCGCCTACCGCGACGAGCCCACCATCAACACTTCGCGCAACAGTTCGCTTCGCGCCCAATTGGATGGCGCAGAAGCCATGCTGCGCAGTCGTTCCAAAGGCCTCATCCTGATGATCTATTGCGCCCCGCTCGGCCGCATCCCGATTGCTCCGGACGTCGCCTACGTACGCGATTCCCTGGCCATGGGACTGGCCGACGTGGCTGCCGGCAAACTGGTCGGCGTGGTCACCTACAAACTCAGCAAGAGCGGCCTGCCGGCTCCGGATGCGGAGAACTATGCCCACACCGGCCACGGCCGCGCCACCATCCTGGCATCCGGAGCGGGTATCCCGGCAGGCAGCTACGCCGAACTCTCGGGACACTACACCGCGACTTCCGGCACACCCGCGCTGCTCTTCTGGAGCACCGCCCTCTATACCAAACTTCCCCCCGGCTATTTCTTCCTCCAACTGCTGCTGGACGACCGGCAGGTCTGGGAACGCGACCTCGCCACTATGGAATCGAAGCTCTGGAACCAGGAGCGCGTGGAACTCGGCCCGTTACCCGCCGGGAAGAGCGAAGGGGCGTTCCGCGTGCGCCTCGCGCTCAAAAAGACCACCGGGAGCATCAGTGTCATCGCCGGGCTGGACGATCTGGAAACCGAGGGCCTGACCCTACAGGATCCCGGTTTCGAGAACCCCGCCAAGTGGACCCCGGCGCAGACCGCCCCCGCCTTCCTGCCGATGGTGCAGTGGTTCGATCCCCAGCGCCCCACGCATATGGTCGATGCGGTTCGCGAACTCTACGGCCGCTTCACAGCCGCGCCCACCAGGTGATCGGCCAGGCAGCTCGCGCGCCACGCGGCCCGGGCTTTTGATATCCTCGGCTCATATGGCGGATCGTCGATTCAGCGACGTGGGTGGCACTCCGGGCGGACTCAGCCGCTTTCTGATGGGCTTCGCGATGGCCTGTGCCGGCGGCTATCTCTTCGCCGACCGGGTGATGGTGACCAGTTCGTACTGGAACTTCTACGGCGCCAACTCTTTCGGCATCACGCTCATTCCCATGTTGTTCGGCATCGGCCTGCTCTTCTGGAACGGGCGCAGCATCCTGGGGTGGCTGCTGACCTGCGCGGGCGCGATCTTCATCCTCTTTGGCGTGATTGCCAACCTGCACATCTACTTTCAGCCCACCAGCCTGTTCAGCACCATCGTGATGCTGGGCCTGCTGGCCGGCGGCCTGGGACTGATCGCCCGCTCGCTACGCTCGCATGACGGCGCGGCATCGGAGTAAGCTCCGCGCCCCGCTGTTACACACTCTTCGTCTTCGCTCGATCGACATACCTCATGTTCGCCCAATCCACCCGGATCATATCGCCGGTCTTGATGAACTGCGGCACCATGATTTCGATTCCGTTGGCGAGTTTGGCGCCCTTGAAACCGGTATCCGCCTGCTGATGGGCGGCCGGGGCCGTGTCCACAACCTTCGCCTCCATCACTTCCGGAAATAGCGCATGGATCGGCCGGCCATTGACGAACTCGATCGTCAGCTTCGCCCCCGATTCCAGGAAAACCGCGGCCGGCCCCACCAACGCCCGGGGCACCTCTATCTGCTCGAAGTTCACCGGATTCATGAAACAGCACTGCTCCTCATCCATATAGAGGAACTCCAATGCCTGCTTCTCCACCGCGAGTTCCTGCAAGCGCAGCTCCGCGCGGAAGCTGTGTTCCCGCGAGGTTCCGGTGTCGATGTTCTGGAGCCGGGCGTGCGTGGCGCCGCCCATCTGGCCCTGGCCCGGGTGGTAATCGGCGGTGAGTACGCGGTAATGCTGATTCTCGAAAACAATCGCCATGCCCCCGCGTAGTTGGGATGCAAGCACCATCGTCAGCTCCTCTCCCGCTTCGTGGCGGGACTTCCTGTAGATCCGCTACTCTTTTCGGGCCGTGAAGCCGCGGACCGCGGATTGCGCCGCGACCAGGCATCGAGGGGCGCCGTCCGCAACGGTTGCGGTGGCCGGAAGTGAACCTTGGTCCGTTCCACACGCCAGGTTCGAATGACGCGAGGATGACGTGCCATATCCATATTGCACCTCTCAGCCAGAAGCGGACCCCGAGATCCGATATCATTCTACCGCCATGCCGCCCCATCCTCTATGCCTGATTGGGTGCTACACTCACTTCCCCTTCAGCACCCCACGCAGCCGTTCGATGGGAATGGCTTCGGCCCTGCCGAAGCGGGATTGCACGGTCGTAGCTTGCAGCAGCGAATTGTAGACGGCCTCTTCCGTGGCCTCGAGCGCCATCTCAAAGAGCGGGGAAAGCGCGTCGCCGCCCAGCGCTTCATCGCTTGCCGGCCGCGAACCCGGCTGCCGCACCCGCGTAGCCGGCGCGGTGGAAAAGGCGATGGCGAAATCACCGCTGCCGTTGCTGTAGGAGGAGCCCGTCCGCGCCAGGCCGAAGACGGCGCGCGCGGCCAGGCGCTTCAAGTCCCGCGCGGTGAGCGGTGCATCGGTAGCCACCACGATCATGCAGGAGCCATCGCCGCCCGCACTGGCAGCGGCGCGGCCCAATTCCCTTCCCACCGGCACGCCGCCCATCGTGAGGTGCCCGCCGAAATTCGTCTGCACCAGCACGCCCAACCGGTAGCCGCCCGTACGCGCATCCATCACCCGCGACGCGGTGCCGATCCCGCCCTTCCAGCCGAAGCAGCGAGTCCCGGTGCCGGCGCCCACGCTGCCCTCCGCCACCGCCCCACCCGCAGCCTTGCTGATCGCTTCCACCACATGCCCCCGCTTTACGTGCATGCCGCGAATGTCGTTCAGCCCGCCATCATTCGTCTCGCCGACCAGCGCGTTGACCGATGCCACACGCTCGTTGCCGGGCTGCGCAAGGGTATACGCGATCACACCCTCCATCGCCGCCCCCACGCTCAGCGTATTGGTGAGGACGATCGGCGTCTCAATCGTGCCCAACTCCTCCACCTGCGTCGAGCCTGCGAGCTTCCCGAATGCGTTGCCCACGAAGACCGCGCCCGCGAGTTTGTTCTGGAAAAGGTTGCCCTCCGCCGGCACGATCGCGGTCACGCCCGTGCGCACGTCGTCGCCTTCGATCAGCGTGACGTGCCCCACGCGCACGCCGGCAATATCCGTGATGGCGTTGAGCGGCCCCGGCGCGTACTCTCCCGGCGTCAACCCGAGTTCACTTGCGCGGGGACGATTCGTCTGCGCCCCTGCAAACAGCACCATCAGCGTGATAGACAGGTAGCGCGCCGCCAGACGGATCTTCATGGAATGTTCCCTCTTTCAGGCTTTCACGATACTCGGGTATACCTTGCGGATCGCGGCCACCGCATCCTCGGTATCGCGCTCGGTATATTTCGGATTCATCATGACCCCGGCGAAGCGGCCTAGGATTTCGATCGTGCGGGGGCAACATTCGCGCCCGTAGCGGATCGCCTTGCCGCGCTCGGAAGTGAAGGAGGGCCAGCGCGGCGTCACCGTCACCTTCTGCTCGATCTCCGGCACCGCTGGCAGAATCACGGAGCCGCCCGGCGACGCCACCGGCACGCCTTCCGCCTTCATCGCCCGCGCGTAGCGCTCGCGCTCCTCCGTGCTCTGGAAGCCGAGGAAGATGCCGGTGCCCAGTTCGCCCGCCGGGTCGGGACGGTGGCGGAGGCGCGTGCCCGGCAGATCGCCGACCCCGCGGTAGACGCGCTGCGCGTTGCGGCGCACGTCGCCAATGATGGTGTCGAGCTTGCGCAGTTGCGCCAGCAGCACGCCACCCGTGAATTCGTTCATGCGGTAGTTCAATCCCGGCATGAACCGCAACTTGCTGGGGAAACCCGGCCGCGCGGCCACATCGTGGAAGCGGCAGGCGCGCTCGTAAAGGTAGGCGTCGCTCGTAATCACGACCCCACCTTCGCCGGCCGTGATTGTCTTGCTCTGCTGCAGGCTGAAGATGCCCATGTCTCCCATGGACCCGAGCGGCTTCCCCTTGTAACTCGCGCCGACGCTCTGGCTGGCATCTTCCAGCACCTTGATCCCGCGCCGCCTTCCGATTTCGAGGATCGGGTCCAGGTCCGCCGGATTGCCCTGCAGATGCACCGCCATGATGACCTTGGTCTGTGGCGTGATACGGTGTTCGATGTCCTTCGGGTCGATATTGAAAGACTCATCGATCTCCGCGAAGACCGGCAGCGCACCCGCCTGAATCACCGTGTTGTAGCAGGAGTACCAGGTCCAGGCGGGCAGAATCACCTCGTCGCCCGGCCCCACCTCCAGTGCCGCCATCGCGACGTGCAGCGCGGCAGTGCCCGAGGTCACACCCAACGCATATTCGGTCTTCATGCGGGCGGCGGTTTCGCGCTCGAAGATCCCGACCTTCGATCGTTCCAGCGGATTGCTGAAGCGGAAGGGATTGTGGCCTTGCAGCACCTCCGTCAGTTGGACCTGCTCTTTCTCGTCGTAGTATTGCGGACCCCAATTCGGACCCGCCAGGGGCTTGCTGCGCACCGGCACGCCGCCATCCACCGCGAGTTGAGGTGCAGCCTCCGCTACCGTCTCTGCCACCGTAGCAGCCGCGGCCGTAGCCGCCAGAAACTCCCTACGATTCATCGCAAGCCCTTTCGCCGTCCGGCGCTGCCTACAGAGCCGCGCGGTCTAGACTCACCTTATTGCAGCCGGCGGATAGCGTCAAGCGGAACCCGCAAAGCGCAGCCGCTTGATGCCCACGGTACTATTTCGGACGACTGCATCTTCTTCCTGGCATGCCG
>CAIRBY010000729.1 GCA_903876865.1 uncultured Acidobacteriia bacterium | reverse complement strand
CGAATACAGGCTCGAAAGGTGGAAGCCCACCGTCCTGCCGTCGCCCGCCGCGGCCGCGCGCCACTGGCCACGCGGAAGCATCCACTGCTTCTGGTGGTTCTGAAGTTCCTGTCCGCAGTGCTCGCAAACGTAGACCGTCTTCTCCGTATGTCCCTTTGGCCACCGGAGCTGCGCGAACTTCAGAACCTGGAACTCGCGGCAAATCGGGCACGGCACCCAGAACCGGCGCTGGTCACTCTCTTCGAACGCCGCCTCGATCCGGCTCATGCCCGTGATCTTGGGCGTCGAGCAAAGGAACACCTTGCGCCGGGCGAACGTGCGCGTGCGCGCCATCGCCAGGTTGACCGGATCGCCCTCGCCCTCGACATCGCCTGGGTAGGCGTCGACCTCGTCGAGGAACAAGAAGCGGGCGGCCATGGACCGGAGGCCCACAGCGCTGTTCGCACCGGTCATCACCAGGACGCCGCCGGGAAACTCCTTCGAGAGGACCGTGTTCCCGGAATCGCGCGACCGTGGACTCTGCACCAGGACCCGCAGCACGTCGGACTCCTCGATCAGCGGATCGACCCGCTGTTTCGAGTTGCGCTTGGCCATCTCGACGGTTGGCTGCACCGCCATCATCGGCCCGGGCGACTGGTGAATCACATAGCCGATCCAGTTGTTGCCGCACTCGGTGCCGCCGATTTGCGCACCCTTCATGAACACCACGCGCTCTACCGTTGAAGACGGCGAGAGGCAGTCCATGATCTCGCGCAAGTATGGTGTGCGATCCGTGCGCCACGGGCCCGGTTCAGCCGATGCCCGCTGTGAAAGCTTCCGGTATTTGTCTGCCCACTGCGAAATCGTGAGCAGAGGATCCGGCCGCGCGCCCGCTGCCGCTGCCGCGTAGTAGATTTCTTCAGCGGTGGGCGGCATCGGCAAACTCCTCCAGCGCACTCCGAATCTCGGCGGTCAGAATCCCGTGCACCTTCCCGAGGTCCAGGCCTTTCACCACTTCCGGATCGACCCCAATGGCGATGATCGCCTCCCGGAGCTCCGCGACCAGCGCCCCTACGACGCGATCCGGGATGTTGAGCATCCGGTCGCGGAACATGCGGAACAGATTGAACGCCGCGACGGAGACCTCGTCGGCATTGATGAGCTTTTTGATGCGCTCTTCGTAGTCGATCTTGGCGAGACGCGCCTCATAGTGGGCGATGATGGCGCGCGCCTTGGCGTAATCCAGCGCGCCAGCGCCCAGGGAATCCGGACGCGGTTGCTCCACTGGCGGCGGCGTTGGCGATGAAGGGGCGATAGAACGGCGCGCCTTCGGCCCCGTGTTGCGCGCCCATTCGGCGTCCGCGCGATCAGCGTCGAGTTTTCCGTCGGCATCTGTGTGAATCCGGCTGGATTCAATCGCTTTCTGCACCGCTTTGAGCGTCACTCCGCGATGCTTCGCGTACGCACGTAGGCTTATCGCCGCCATTGAATCTTTCTTCCGGAAAATCGAACTTCAGCCTTGCTATCCGCCGGCACCGAAGTGATGTATGTGTTCGATGCCACGGACCACCAAGACCACCAAGCAAAACGCCGCCGCCTGCTACGCGGAACGCCACACCGAGTGCGCCGACCTGCTGAAGCGCATCGCCACCCGCCTGGAGCAACACAAGAAGGACCAGGCGCAGGAACCCGCCAACTGGGGCTACCCCGGCGACCTCGGACGCGTCAGCGAAGAACTCGCCTACGTCCTCGCCAGCCTCGGCGACCGCAGCGCGGTGGACCAGAAAGGACTGGAGTACTGACCATGCAGAAGCAGAACATAAAGGTCGGCTCGACCTACATCGTCAAGGTCAGCGGAACGCTGGCCAGAGTCCGCATCACCCGCGAGCACGTCCGAGGCGGGTGGTACGGAACCAACCTCGCCACCGGACGCGAGATCCGCATCCGGACGGCCGCCCGCCTCCGCTCGGAGGTGCCTCCCGCGCAGGAAATCAGCCCCGACGAGGCGCGCAGGATCGTCGACGAAATCGAATTTTGAAACAGGAGAAAACCATGACCACGTTCGCAATCGCTACCGACAACAACATCACCGCCTTCACCGCCGCCGAGCAGGTTCCCGAAGGCCAAGACCGTTTCGCCACCGAGAAGGAGTTCGCCAAGCTCTCCGCCGACTGGCCCATCAACCGATTCCCAGAGGTCTGGAACGCCTTCGCCGGAGTGGTCCCCTTCGGCGACCTCAAGCCGGTCAAGAAGTTCACCGATCGCAAGACGGCGGTTACCCGGATCTGGAAGGCCATCCAAGCACTGACGCCTGCCCCCGCGCCCGAGGCGGCCCCCGTCGCGCCGAAGAAGGCCAAGGCGGCCAAGGGCGCCGCCACCAAGGACGCGACGCCCACGGCGCGCGACGGCAGCAAGAAGGCCATCGTCCTGGAACTGATGCGCCGCACGGACGGCGCCAGCCTCAAGGAGATCATGGCGGCAACGGACTGGCTGGCACACAGCGTCCGCGGCTTCATCAGCGGCGGCCTGGGAAAGAAGATGGGCCTCACCGT